>JAOAEI010000142.1 GCA_026416875.1 Caloramator sp. | reverse complement strand
CTATTATACCTATGCTCTTCATATAATAAGCAAGAGACCTATTTCGATGTCCTGTCTCCTTTTCTGATTTATAAACATCATAGTTTATTTCAATGTGAGGATTATTAGTTATCTTTCTTGTAAACTTTAAAAATTTTTCAATAACCTCATCGCCATTTCTTCCATTAATTAATGAAGATGTAACTATTGCTCCGGAATTAATCATAGGATTTAGTGGTTTATTGGGAGTTCTTGTTTCAAGGCTACTTATTGAATTAAACGTATCTGCTGTAGGTTCCATATCAACCTTTGAAAATACAATTTCTTTGCCATTGTCTAAAAGTGCAAGCATTAAAGCAACTACCTTTGAGATGCTCTGCATAGTAAATTTTACATCATAATCGCCTGCAAAATATTCCTCATTATCAACAGTGTAAATTGCAACCCCAAGATGCCTTGGATTTGCCTTAGAAAGTTCAGGTATATACGTTGCAACTTTACCTTTTTCTGTCCATACCCTATTGTTTTCTATGATGGTTTCTAAAAGCTTATTCATTTCTATTCCCCCACTTTTCCAATTTGTATATTATATATGTTGCTGCAAGAAGGTCTGCAGCACCACCAGGACTTATGTTTTCCTCTTTAAAAATTTTATCCATTAGATATATATACTTCCTGCCTATTTTAGTTTTCATAGAGCCTAAGAAAATTGCATTTTTTGCAACATTTTTCATAAAGTAAAGACCTTTAAGACCCCTTCTATTTAAAACCGTCGTATCCTCCAATTTAGATATGATAAAAATTAGGCTATAAATAAGGGCATCATTAACCGAAAGTCCAAATTCAAGTGCATCTTCAAAGGCAGGTAATCCCCATTTTAACACAGTCGGAAGCCCCTTTTCAACCTCTCCCCTTATACCAGTAACTCCATATTTTAAATAAAGCCTTTCTCCATTTGTTAGCTTCCTGTCCTTCTTGATACTCTTAAGCTCCTTTTCTACTATTCCGCTAGTAATTTCTTTAATGATATTTGCTATGTTGTGCCGGTTTAAACTTAAATTTAATTTTAAGCATCTTCCTGCACTTGCTCCTATAAGACCTGTTAGAAAAATAAGTCCCTTTTGAGTATTTATTCCGGAGGTTGCCCTAAACATATCCTCCTCTGCTAAAAGGCCTATCTCTCTTATTTTCTCCAAAATATTTTTATCATATTTTAAACCTATATGGACAAAATAGGGAAGATACTTTGCAATCGTTGCCGTGCTCCTTAAAAAGGTATTGTAATCCATATCCCTGTGGCTTCCATTTGAAAAGGGTGAAACAAGTCCTGGTGAAGGATGAGATATTACTTCAAGAATCATACCCTCAAGAAGAACCTGTCCAACCGTGTTACAAAGGTCTTTTTCTTTTAACAATTTTCATCTTCCTTTTCCTAGAATTAATCCCTACTATATTTTAAAGGTAAAAGATCTTTTATACTGCATTTTGCCACCTTTTCTTCAAAGGGTATTATAACTAGGCATTCTGGTGAATAATCATATATAAGTTCTCTGCACATTCCGCAGGGTGTTACTATTTTATATTCATCATTTTCTTTATAATATCTTACAGCAACTATCCTTTCAAATTCCTTTTCCCCCTCTGAAATTGCCTTACCAATTGCAACAGTCTCTGCGCATAAGGTTATCCTTCCAACATAGGCCTCAACATGAACGGCAGTGATTATCTTTCCCGATTTTGTAAGTATCGCACTACCAATATGATGTTTATCTTTTTCATAGAGCCTTTTTATAATATCCTTTGCCCGCTCAATCAGAATATAATCCATATTATCCAATTCAAATATCGTCATATCCCGACACCCCAAAATAATCATCGATAATCTTATCCATTATTTCAATAATCTTCCTCAAATCATGCCTTTTTTCTCTTACGCATACCCTTGCATCATCGCCGCACACTATACATTTTCTACTATCAAACCCTAACTCACTTCTTGATATAGGCTGTCCATTAAAATATATATCGATGTCAAACAGCCT
>JAOAEI010000141.1 GCA_026416875.1 Caloramator sp. | reverse complement strand
AGTCTACATCTTGTAATCCATTGTGTGATAATTCTTCTCTTTGTCCTTCAAATTTTTTACCTACACAAGGCATGATTGAAACTGTCACTATATTCTTTGGATCAATTCCCATCTTTTCAGCAAAATAAGTCTTGATCAAAGCTCCTTCCATTTCACTTGGTGACTTGCAAGTTGAAAGATTGTCTATCATTTCAGGATAATAATGTTCAACAAACTTTACCCATCCTGGGCAGCAGGATGTCATAAGTGGTAACCTTTCACCTTTATTCAATCTATTTAAAAGCTCAGTTCCCTCTTCCATGATTGTAAGGTCTGCCGCAAAGTCTGTATCAAAAACCTTATCAAAGCCTAATCTTCTTAAAGCTGCAGCCATTTTACCAGTTACTCTTGTTCCTATTGGCATTCCAAACTCTTCGCCTAGAGCAACTCTAACCGCAGGTGCAGTTTGAACTACTACAAATTTTTCTGGATTTGAAATAGCCTTCCATACTTCTTTAATATTTTCCTTTTCATGCAATGCCCCAACAGGACATGCCATTATACATTGTCCGCAGTTTATACAAACAGTATCAGCTAATGATTTATTGAAGGCTGGTGAAACCTTTGTTTTAAATCCTCTTCTAGCAAAGTTAATTGCGTATACTGTTTGAACTTCGCTACAAGTTGCTATACATCTTCCGCAGAGGATACATTTTTCAGGATCTCTAACAACTGAAGTTGAAGCACTGTCTATATCTTCATGCGTCTTTTCTCCTTCAAATCTTATATCCCTAATGTTTAATTCCTTTGCAACTTTTTGAAGTTCACAATTTTCACTTCTTATACATGTTGTGCATTCTCTCTTATGATTAGAAAGAATTAGCTCAACAACTGCCTTTCTTGCCTCTCTAACCTTTTCAGTATTTGTTTTAACAACCATACCATTTTCTGCCTCAAGTGTGCATGAAGCAAGAAGTCTTGGCCCCACTTCAACAACGCAAACTCTACAAGCTCCAAATTTATTAACGTCTTTTAAATAACATAGTGTAGGTATCTCAATTCCAATTTTTCTTGCAGCTTCAAGAACAGTTGTCCCCTTTGGAACTTCAACTTCAAAGCCATCTATTGTTAACTTAACTAATTCCATCGTCTTCACCCCTTAAATTACTTTTTCACGATTGCCTTGAATGGACATTTTTCCATACATACACCGCATTTTACACACTTATCTTGATCTATTACAAATGGTTCCTTTACTTTTCCGCTTATTGCTCCTGCAGGGCAGTTTCTTGCACATAGGCTGCAGCCCTTACACTTTTCTGCTACTATTTCATACCTCATAAGTGACTTACAAACTCCTGCTGGACATCTCTTTTCCTTTACGTGTGCTTCATATTCATGTCTGAAGTATTTTAATGTTGATAGAACAGGATTTGGTGCTGTCTGTCCAAGTCCACAGAGGGCTGTATTCTTTATTTGCATTGATAACTCTTCTAATTTAACAAGGTCTTCTTCTGTTCCCTTACCTTCTGTTATCTTTTCAAGTATTTCTAATAGTCTCTTTGTTCCTATTCTACATGGAGTGCATTTTCCACAGGATTCATCTTGCGTAAACTCTAAATAGAATCTTGCTACGTCTACCATACAGTTATCTTCATCCATTACTATCATTCCGCCTGATCCCATCATGGAACCTAATGCTGTTAATGTATCGTAATCAATTGGCGTATCTAAATGTTCTGCAGGAATACATCCTCCTGATGGTCCTCCTGTTTGAACCGCCTTAAATTTCTTTCCGTTTGGTATTCCTCCACCTATTTCATATATAATTTCCCTTAAAGTTATTCCCATAGGAACTTCTACAAGTCCTGTGTTTCTTATCTTTCCTCCAAGGGCAAATACCTTCGTTCCTTTGCTCTTTTCTGTTCCTATTGACGCAAACCAATCTGCTCCATTTAATATTATTGGGCATATATTTGCAAATGTTTCAACATTATTGATATTTGTTGGTTTCTTCCAAAGTCCAACCTGTGCTGGATAAGGAGGTTTTGTAGTTGGTTCTCCACGTCCTCCTTCTACAGAGTTTATG
>JAOAEI010000140.1 GCA_026416875.1 Caloramator sp. | reverse complement strand
AATACCTTAGATATTAAGCCTTTGTTTAATAAAACAGAAAAAATAATAAAATTAATATAATTAAGCCCAACCAAAAGAATGGCTTCAATTCCTCCATGTCCAACTCCAAAGGCAAGACCATTACCATAAGTTAGTCTGTCCTTTAGCAAAAATCTAAAGCCTAAATATCTTCCAACCTCCTCAAATATCCCCGCTGTAAGACCTAAAAATATTGCAAGTAATATGCGGTTTTTTGCCATGGTAAGATACCAACCCTCTTTAGAAAAGGCCTGCAAAAGAGGAATTCTTAAAACCATTTGAAAAATGAAAAACACAAGGGCACCTACTAATATCGCCTTTACAGTTCCGCCAAACTTTTTGAAAAAAACAATCCCAAGAACAATAGGCAAACCAAAGGCTATCAAAGCCGTAATGACCATAAAAATAATCTTTATACTTGGCACCATAAAACCCCTCCTTTTATATTTGTTATATATATTATATAACAAATATAAAAAATTCTTCAATAAAAAAACCTAAGGAAACCCTTAGGCTTTTCTCCTTCATAGGGACGATATAAACTTAAGAGAATGTATTATTTTTAAATTGGGAAAAAATAAATTCCTCCCTTAAAGGGAAGATAGAAACATTAAAGATTATAACATAATTTTATAAAAACAGAAATGCTAATTTAGCCATGCTGAACCACAAGAATATAAAATAGTATAAAAATTCTAATTCACATCAACAACTTTAACTTTGCAATATTTACCTCAATAATTACTACTAAATAGCTTGTCACCTATAAAATTCTCCCTTTTAGGGACCTTATAAACATACTAGTGCAGTGACACAATCAAGTGAAGGACAGATTTTCCTTCCTTATAAGGACAATATAAATTAGCTAATTTTTACGAGAGGTGGTATAGTGAAAAACGTTTTCCTCCCTTACAGGGACAATATAAACGATAGCGGGATGATAAATAAAACGAAAAAGAACATCAGTTTTCCTCCCTTATAGGGACAATATAAACTTTTATAAATATTCGATAAATCAAGTTATTTCAATTATTCATTAGATATTACACAAAAAATAGGTTCGCTGCAAAATTTATTATTATTTTAATACAAAAATCAAAGCTTTTCAAACCGTGTTTGAGTTTAACAAAAAGATCAAATACTTTCTTGCTTATATGGGAAAATAATTTTTCCTAAGACAGATAAATAAAATATGGAAATTTTAATTTTTTAATAGACAAAAATTAGCAATAACTTGTTTCATGTATTTAAAAATCGATAAAGTTAGATTATAAAAAACAAAAATAAGAAAATAAAGAAGTAACAAATTCATTCAAACAGCCTTGAGGGCAAAAAATATGAGATAAAAGAACTTAAAAAATTGCCATAAAAAGTAAAAATAAATAAACTAAATTATTTATGCAGGTATTCAAATCAAATACCTGTTTTTTATTTTATACAGCTATTAAAAGCTTTTTGATGTCCTTAATCACTCTAAAACGTTTAGCAAAGCTTAAATTTAACTTTATAAAACTTTCCCTCCCTTATAGGGACCATATAAACCTTGCCACAGACATTATAATTGTTGCGGGTTTAATCAGTTTTCCTCCCTCATAGGGACCATATAAACGGGAAGCAGACGGATATATAAATAAGACATCAATGAGTTTTCCTCCCTTATAGGGACCATATAAACGTTCTGCAAGTTGAATGAAATTGATGAATTAGATGATTGTTTTCTTCCCTTATAGGGACCATATAAACTCAAAGAAAGCATCTTTAAATACAGAGGAAAACGCGTTTTCCTCCCTTATAGGGACCATATAAACAAATCAATTTTATTCAAGGAGGTTTGTATGAATTGGTGTTTTCCTCCCTTATAGGGACCATATAAACAAATTGATGTGTGAGGTTGGGTTGGCACGCGCGATATTGTTTTCCTCCCTTATAGGGACCATATAAACTTATTTATTACTCCTCACGCGCTCATATTCTTTATGTTTTCCTCCCTTATAGGGACCATATAAACCCGTTTGAGGCTTGAAAAAGCTAGGTTTGTGAATTTTTGCATTTGTG
>JAOAEI010000013.1 GCA_026416875.1 Caloramator sp. | reverse complement strand
TGGTGGGCACCACAGGGCTCGAACCTGTGACCCTCTGCTTGTAAGGCAGATGCTCTCCCAGCTGAGCTAGGCGCCCACATCGCATATTCATTATAGCATCTTTATTTTGCCTTGTCAACACCTCATCGGCGGCGCTGACATGTTATATATTATATCATTTTAATCTCTTTGTCAACACTTTTTTATAAGTTTTCAATCATATTTTTTATCTCTTCCTTTTCAAATACATATTTAGTATTACAGAAATGGCACTGAAGCTCTACTCTATCCTCTTCTTCATAGAGCCTATTTAGCTCTTCCTTTCCGAGGGCTATAAGGGCCCTTTCTACCCTTTCCCTTGAACAGTCGCATTCATACTTACACTCTATCTTTTCATAAATCTTGAGATCCATATCGTCAAATAACATATTTAGTATATCTTCTGCGCTTTTTCCCTCAGCAATAAGTTGTGATAAAGGCGGTATTTCCTGTAATCTAAAAGTTATTATATCAGCTAAGAACTCGTTAGCACCAGGCATCATTTGAACTATAAGCCCACCTGCAGCCTTAATAGAAATATCTGTATCTACTAAAACCCCAAGGGCTACTGCTGATGGGACCTGTTCTGATACTGTAAAATAATAGGCAATATCATCTCCTATTTCACCGGTCCTTATAGGAACCTGCCCAACATAGGGCTCCTTAAGTCCTAAGTCCTTAACAACATTTAAAAATCCATCTTTCCCAACAGCTCCCCCAACATTTAATTTACCCTTCTCATTTAAAGGCAAATCTACCTCAGGATGGGAAACATAAGCCTTAACGTTTCCTTTAGAATTAGATACTGCAACCAAATTCCCCAAGGGGCCTCCCCCATTCATAGTAAGGGTTAGGGTATCCTTCTCACCTTTTAGCATAACCCCCATCATAGAAGCTGCTGTTATAAACCTTCCAAGAGCTGCAGATGCTGTAGGGGAAAGATTATGTATTTTTCTTGCCTCCTCCACCATATCTGTTGTTATTGCTGCAAAAAGCCTTACATCTCCATTTGCTGCTGTTGCTCTTAATATATATGCCATAAAGTTCCCTCCTACTTTCTTACAACAAATGTAATTCTCTCAGATGTTTCATTATCTTTATTAAAGGAATAATTTTCATAGGTTTCAATATGCTTAAATCCAACACCCTTTAAAAAATTAACCATTTCTTCTTTTGAGTAAGCTCTTTGGATGTGATGTTCATCTATTCGTCTATAGAGCTTTCCTTCCTTCACAAACATCGTTATATACATATCTATAATATTTTCATCAACATAATTGTCCCAAATGTATGAATAATCTTCTTCATTACACGTAAACGTGTTGTTGCCTATCAAGTTTTTTAGTTTATATTCGGAACTTATATCAAAAATAAAAAATCCATCATCCTTTAAATGATTATAAACCTTTTTTAAGACGTTGAAAAGTTCTTCATCCTCAATCAAATAATTTAACCCATCGCAGAAGGAAAATACAAAGTCAAATTTTTTCCCAAAATCTATTTCCACCATGTCCTCATTTATAAAAATTACCCCTTTATTTTTTACCTTGTTTTTTGCAACGTTAAGCATTTCCTCCGACAAGTCAACTGCAACAACCTTCACTCCTAAATTTGAAAGTCTTAATGTCATATTGCCAGTTCCGCACCCAAGCTCTAGAGCAGTTTTATCTATAAAATCTAAATCATATTTTTTAAATAAGGTTTCTAAAAATTGAAGCCAACTGTCATAATCTACATCCATCATTTTGTCATAATAAAAGGCAAGATCCTTATATTGCATTCTCTTCCCACCTTTAAATATGCAATCTTTATAGTTCATTTTATGATATAATAATTTTATATTATTAAACAATAATTGTCTATTTTATTTTAAAGGGGGATGAAAATGCTTTATCCATTGTTTTTTGAGCCAGTTTATAAAAATATAATTTGGGGTGGAAGAAAGTTTGAAACTTATTTTAAAAGAACCATTCCAGAAGGTAATGTTGCCGAAAGCTGGGAAATATGCTGCCATAAAAATGGAATGAGCGTAATAAAAAACGGCCCTTTAAAGGGTAAAACATTAGATGAAGTTATAAAGCTATATGGAAAGGAAATTCTAGGTGAAAAATACGATAAGTTTCCTCTTCTTATAAAACTTATCGACGCTAATGATAAGTTATCTGTCCAAGTTCACCCTGATGATGAATACTCTAAAAAAATTGAAAATCAGCTTGGGAAAACAGAAATGTGGTATGTTATAGATGCCAAAGACGGTGCAAAGCTTGTGTATGGCCTTAAAAAGGGGACAACTAAGGAAAGTTTAAAAAATGCCATAGAATATAATACTGTAGAAGAACTATTAAACTTTGTCCCTGTAGAAAAGGGAGATATAATTTTTATACCTTCGGGAACCGTCCACGCTATCTTAGATGGACTATTGCTGGCAGAAATTCAACAAAACAGCGACATAACCTATAGACTTTATGACTGGAATAGAGTCGATAAAGACGGAAAAAAAAGAGAATTACATATAGAAAAGGCCTTAGATGTTATAGATTATGAATTTGAAGGAAAAGTATTAAAACCAAAATTTAAAGAACTTAGTGGATATAAAATAGCAAAGGCAGTAAGCTGCAAATATTTTAATGTAGATATAATTAATGTAGAAGAAGAATATAAAGATAAACCAACTGGCTCCTTTATAATTTTTACTGCAGTAGAAGGTGAAGGCAAGTTAATATATGGCGAAGAATACGAAATTAAAATAAGTGACAGTTTCTTAATTCCTGCTTCCCTTAATGAACTTGAAATAAGAGGTAATTTAACTTTACTTAAAACAACAGTATAGCTATTCATTCCATTTTCGCCCTGCATCCTTATTAAGTTTCGTCATAATTCCTCCAATTCTTCCTGTTTCTTCTGCGGTTAAACCGCTCCAACCATATTTTTTAACTTTATCTATAAGGCCTAATTCCTCTGCAATTTCATATTTTAGTTTTTCCCTTTCCTTTTCTTTAGGAGTAAGCTCCTTTTTGGATTTTAACTTTGCCTTTACTACCTTTTTAAAGGGCGTAGCCATAAAAACACCTCCCTAGTCTTATTATTGCAGGGAGGTGTTTTTTTATTCAGTAGTTGTAAATTTTTTCATAATTTATTTTTTGTTTTTTCTTTATATGGTATAATACATCTAATAAATATTTTTTTCATAGATTTATTATAGAATACATTTAAGGAGGGATTACCATGCCAAAGGTTGCAGTAGTCGGTGCTACCGGAATGGTTGGCAGAATGATGCTAAAGGTTTTAGAGGAAAGAAATTTCCCCATCGATGAACTTTTTCTTTTTGCTTCAGCAAAATCAGCAGGAAGTGAAATAGAATTCAAAGGTAAAAAATATATAGTTGAGGAACTAAAGGAGGATTCCTTTGATAGAGGAATAGACATTGCTCTTTTTTCAGCTGGTGCCTCAACAAGTTTAAAATTTGCTAAAATTGCTGCATCAAAGGGATGCATCGTAATAGATAATAGCTCAGCATGGAGGATGCACGATGACGTTCCGCTTGTTGTTCCTGAAGTTAATCCAGAGGATATAAATTGGCATAGGGGAATAATTGCAAATCCTAATTGTTCAACAATTCAAGCAGTCGTTGCATTAAAACCTTTAGATTTAAGATACAGGATTAAAAGAATAGTTTATTCGACATATCAAGCAGTTTCAGGTGCCGGTCAAGGAGGATACGAGGATCTTCAAAATGGCGTTAAAGGAATTGCACCTAAAAAATTCATTCACCCAATAGCCTTTAATGTTATCCCCCACATAGATGTTTTTATGGATAACGGCTACACAAAGGAAGAAATGAAAATGATTGAAGAAACAAAAAAGATAATGCACAGGCCTGACCTTAAAATTACTGCAACTACAGTTAGGGTTCCTGTTTACCATGGCCACAGCGAGTCTATAAACGTCGAATTTGAAAAAGACTTTGACCTTAAGGAAGTAAAAGAAATACTTAAAAATAGTAAAGGTGTTGTTTTAATGGATGATCCTGCAAACAACATCTATCCAATGCCAATTTTAGCAGAAGGGAAGAACGAAGTATTTGTCGGACGATTAAGAAGGGATTTTAGCGTTGAATACGGTCTTAATATGTGGGTTGTTGCAGATAACATAAGAAAGGGCGCTGCAACTAATGCAGTTCAAATTGCTGAGCTTATTGTAAACAACCAATTGTAACCAAGGATAGTTTATGCATATAATAATATTAAATATATTTTTTAGAGAGGATGGTTTGTATGACTCTTTTTAAGGGTTCAGGGGTTGCTATTGTAACTCCATTTAAGGAAGATGGCGTTGACTTTAAAAAACTTGAGGAGCTTATAGAATGGCATATAGCAGAAAAAACAGATGCTATAATCATATGTGGGACTACCGGCGAAGCATCAACAATGAGCGAACAGGAAAGAAAGGAAACAATAAAATTTACTGTAGATGTTGTTAAGGGCAGGATCCCAGTTATAGCTGGAACAGGTTCTAACAACACAAAGGTTGCTGTTGAAATGTCAAAATGGGCTGATTCTATTGGAGTTGATGGCCTTTTAGTTATAACACCATATTACAACAAAACAACCCAAAGGGGAGCTATTGAACACTTTAAAGCAATAGCATCTCAAGTTAAAAAGCCAATAATTATCTATAATGTTCCATCAAGAACAGGATTTAATATACTTCCTGAAACTCTCTATGAATTATCAAAAATAGAAAATATAGTAGCTGTAAAGGAAGCAAGCGGCAATATAACTCAAATAGCAGAAATTGCTCAGCTCTGCGGAGATAATTTAGACATTTATTCAGGAAACGACGATCAAGTTATTCCAATGATGGCACTTGGTGCAAAGGGGGTCATTTCTGTTGTTGCCAATATCCTTCCAAGGGATACCCATGATATGTGTGAAAAATGGTTTAATGGAGATATAGAAGGAGCAAAACAGCTTCAATTAAAGATGCTTCCACTTATTAAAGCTCTATTTATAGAGACAAATCCAATTCCTGTTAAGGCTGCAATGAATCTTATGGGAATGAATGTCGGAACATTAAGACTTCCACTTGTTGAAATGTCTCCAAAGAACCTTGAGGTCCTAAAGCAGGAAATGATTAAATACGGAATTAAGCTATAGAGGTGAAGCTATGAAGGTTTTATTACATGGCTGTAATGGCAAAATGGGTCAGGTTTTGACAAGGATAATATCTCAAATGGAGGATATGAAGATTGTTTGTGGGGTTGATAGAGAACCTAATAAAATAATCAATCTTTATCCTGTATATGACTCATTATCAAAGGTTCAGGAAGATGTTGATGTTTTAATAGATTTTTCAAACCACTCAGCCTTAGATTCTATTTTAGAATTTGGACTTAGTAAAAATGTTCCTCTTGTAATTTGCACAACAGGTTTTTCTCCAGAAGAAAAAGATAAGATGAAAAAGGCTTCTGAAAAAATCCCAATATTAAACTCTGCAAATATGTCTATTGGAATAAACCTTATTACAAATTTATTAAAAAATATCGCTCCTATCCTATATGGCGATTTTGATATTGAAATCATCGAAAAACATCACAATCAAAAGCTTGATTCTCCAAGCGGGACTGCTCTTATGCTTGCTGATGCTATAAATTCATCCCTAAAAAACAGCTTAGAATATGTTTACGGAAGACATTCTAAAACAGATAAAAGAAAGAAGCAAGAACTTGGAATTCATGCAATAAGGGGCGGTGCTATAGTTGGCGAACATTCGGTTATTTTTGCAGGTGCAGGAGAAGTTATTGAAATAAACCACTCTGCTCTATCAAGGGATGTATTTGCCTATGGGGCAATAAGGGCTGCAAAATTCTTAGCAGGCCAAGAACCCGGTTTTTATACTATGAATGATGTGATAAAATAAATTTAAAAAAGCTCACCTTAAGGTGAGCTTTTTAAGTAGGAGGAAGATTCATGGAAGAGCTTTTAAATAAAAGGATAAAAGAAATCCAGATTTCCGGAATAAGAAGATTCTATAATATCGTATCGCAATATAAAGATGCTATAAATCTAACAATAGGTCAGCCGGATTTTGAAACTCCATCCCATGTAAAGGATGCTGCAAAGATTGCCTTAGATAATAATAAAACGGTTTATACACATAATGCAGGAATTATAGAACTTAGAAGAGCAGTTTCAAGCTATTATAAAAAGTATGGTGTAGAATACAATCCCGAAGATGAAATTATCATAACAAGCGGCGGCAGCGAAGCAATTTATATAGCCTTAAATGCTATCCTTGAGGAAAATTCTGAGGTTATCCTTCCGGGTCCCATTTATCCAGGTTATGAGCCAGTTATAAGCCTCTGCGGTGCAAAGCCTGTTTTTGTTGACACTACTACTCATGATTTTAAGTTTAAAGCAGAGCTTATTGAAAAGCATTTAACAGAAAGAACAAGATGCATAATAATCCCTTCTCCATCAAATCCTACCGGGATTATGTTAAATGAAGATGAACTTAGAAAAATTGCAGAATTAGTTAAAGATAAAGATATATTCATCCTATCCGATGAAATATATAGTGAGCTTACATATGACTTTGAGCATGTATCAATCGCAAGCTTTAAAGAGATCTTTGACAAAACTATTGTAGTTAACGGACTTTCAAAATCCCATTCAATGACAGGCTTTAGAATAGGCTATACCCTTGCTCCTAAATATATATCAAAGGAAATGATAAAACTTCATCAATATATAAACTCCTGTGCCTCATCTATAAGTCAATATGCTGCATTAGAAGCCATTACTAATGGACTTAAGGATCCAACTATTATGAGGGAGGAATATAAAAGAAGGCGTGATTTTGTTTATGATAGGCTTTTAAATATAGGATTTGACATTGTAAAGCCAAACGGTGCCTTTTACCTTTTCCCATCGATTAAAAAATTTGGTTTATCCTCTTTAGAATTTGCTACAAAACTTCTTGAGGATAAAAAAGTTGCAGTCGTTCCTGGCGACGCATTTTCACAGTTAGGAGAAGGTTTTATAAGGATTTCCTTTGCAAGTTCTATGGAAAATTTAAAAGAAGGATTAGATAGGATTGAAGATTTTATAAGTAGGTTATAATATTTTAAATATAAACATCAATTTAATTTGGGAGTGATATCAATGTTGCCTAGCCCAAAAAAATATTCCTATGAGGAATTTTTAAGTCTAACTAAAGATAAACGGGCTGAGTTTATAGATGGAGAGATTTATCTTCTTGCTTCACCATCCTTTGAACATCAGATGGTTATTTCTAAGCTTAATATTGAATTAATGAATTATTTTAAGAATACCGATTGTATTCCTATACTTTCACCCTTTGATGTCATATTTGAAAATGGCAGCACTGGTGAAATCAATGTAGTTCAGCCTGATTTAACAATAATCTGCGATAAAGAAAATATTACTGATAAAGGATATAAAGGAGTTCCAAAATTAATAATCGAAGTTTTATCCCCTTCTACTGCATCAATAGACTATATAAAAAAAATGTCCCTATATGCAAAATTCAACGTAGAAGAATACTGGATAATAAATCCAAGAAATAAAACATTACAGATTTTTATATTAGAAAGGGATTTATATATAGAACATGCAGCTTTAACCTCAGAAGATATAGTAAATTCCTATTCATTTAAAGGTCTCTCAATTAAATTAAAGGATATTTTTAATTGGTAAAAGTGGCCATCTAAAAATGGCCACTTTTAATTAGCATGGGCAATAAGGAAAGCTTGGGAATTCTGCATAATGTGCAATTACCTTTACAACATAGGTTTTGCTTCTGCAAAGATCCTCATCAGGGAATACAAAGCAGAATTCATCTATTGTTACATCTTTACATCCTGTTCCTGGAACAACAATTTGGCACGCCTTAAATCCCCTTGTATAAAAGGTTCCATCAACAGGTTCACAAACCAATACTCCAACATTTATTTTTCTATTGCAACAAACATTTCTAAGCCTTACTCTTATCTTCAAAAATCTTCCTTCACACTTTAAATCATAAGGACCAACAGTATAATCTATTACATCTTCACAAGGCTTAAAGGTAATATTTTGGCTTCCGTTGCAACAGCATTGGCATCCTACTCCAGTTGAAACTTGACTGCAAACTTCGCAATTTACTTCCTCATTAATCAATTTTTCCTTTTGACTGTTCATCAGCTCACCCCCTAATTCCTTTATGTATCTTTTGTAATCTAACTAGCATTAATTCTCAAATAAAAAGCTAAAATAAAAAGAAGAACTATTTTCTTCCCCTTTACCCTATCGAAAAAATCTTTTATTTAAATTCAAATCTATATCAACTTCCTTTATTTGTTCAAAGGAATTATATTTTACTTCAACATCCTTTTTCATGACTTCACCTCTTTTATTTCTAATACATGTTATGCCATAATGTCTAAGGTTGTCACAAAAAAAGAGACTGCTAGTGCAGTCCCTTTTATATCATAAACATTGCAAATATAGTTGTAACAACAAGCCCTATAACAACAGGGATTAAATTCTTCCTTGCAAGATCAAAGGGGCTAACCTTACAGATTGCTGCAACTGGAATAACAGCCCAAGGAATTAATGTTCCTCCACCTACCCATATAGCCGCCTGCTGACCAAGGGCAGTTAATATGGCCGTTCCGCTTCCTAATGCTGTTCCAAATATTTTAGCAACAGTTCCTGCAAGGCTTATTCCAGAAAATCCTGAACCGTCAAGTCCTGTTATAGCACCAACGGTTGTTAACGATGCAGCACCAAGAACCCTGTTTACTGGAACTACCTGAGATAAAGCAAGCCCTAAATCATTTACAAGCCCAGTTGAATTTTTAGGAAGAAAATCCCCAATAATCTTTAAAAATCCTTCATCTCCAAGGTAGAAAAATGCTGCAATTGGAATTACAGGTCCAAATACTTTAAAACCAAATTGTAACCCTTCGATTAAATAATTTACAATCTCATCGATTGCCTTTGTTTTCGAAGAGAAAAGAAGAATTAATATAAGGATAAATAGGGCTGTTCCTCCAATTAAAGCTGTTGCGTCCCCACCTTGAAGTTTATAGGTTTGCATTATAACAATATCTATTGCAAAAACTATAGGAATTAAAACAGCAAATAGTTTTCTATAATAGAGGGAAAGTGGGTATTCCTTTTTTGTATTATCCTCTTCCACTTGTTCTTCAACCTTTAATATCCCCTTTTTTATATCCCTCTTAATTAAAATGAAGGCTGTGACAGTTGTAACAAGTCCCATTACAATAGTAAGAGGAATGCTTGCCCTTATAATCTCACCAACATCTATTCCAGCACCTCCGGCAGTAAGTTTTGGGGCACCTTGAATAACAAGGTCGCTTGATAAAGCAATTCCGTGTCCGAATAAATTCATAGCCATTGCAACAGCAAGAGCTGGAAGTCCAGCTTTAATCGCAACCGGTGCAAACATAGCCCCAATTAAAGCAACCGCAGGTGATGGCCAGAAGAACCAAGAAATAATCATCATAACAACACCTATTATCCAGTAGGCTAAGCTTGGTGTTTTAATTAATTTTAAGAAGGGCCTTACCATCTCCTGATTTATTCCCGTCTTTTCCAAAACGCTTCCCATACCAACTATTATAGAAATAATCAAAATGGTTCCTAAAAGCTCTTTAATAGCATAGGCCAATCCATTAAAGACACTCATAATCGATTGGTAAATTGAACCTGTAGCAACTAACCCTAAGACAAAGATCCCTACGATGCATATTAAACTCGTGTCCTTCTTATAAACCATAAAGGTAATTACAAGTAAAATAAAGATAAGGTAAATATAATGTAGAGCTGTAATCTGAAGCATAAAGCTCCCTTCAAAAAATTACTTGTTAATATTACAATATTCACTTTTTCAGTTTAGGTTACTAAAATTAAAATTCAATTCCTTTTCTTGCTGGCACTCCCTTTTCAAAATAATGCTTTATCTCCTTCATTTCGGTTACTAGATCAGCAATTTCTAGAATTTCACCTGGAACGTTTCTTCCAGTTAATATAATTTCCATATCCTCAGGTTTTGATTTTAAAAATTCCACAACCTCTTCAACCGATAAAAGCTTATTATGTAATACTCCCATAATCTCATCCAATATTAAAACATCGCATTCTTTATCCTTCAATACCTTCTTGCAAAACTCAAAGGCCTCCTCAATTTCCTTTTTTAATTCTGCCTTTTCTTCATCGCTTAAGGTCCAGAAAAAACCCCTTTTCTTTTCAAATCTAAATATTTTAAAATACGGAGCTAATTTTTCTATACTTTTTAACTCGCCTGTTTCCGAACCCTTTAAAAACTGCACCATATAAACCTTAAGTTCATTTCCTGCCGCCCTAACTCCCTGACCTATTGCTGCGGTTGTTTTTCCTTTTCCATCGCCTGTATAAACTTGAATACATCCCTTAGTTAGTTTACCCATGCTATTACCCCTTTCAATAACCTTTAATTATAATTATATCATAAATTGTCATATTCTCCTTCTATTAATTGACAAAAATAATTATTAAATGATATATTATTTAACAAAGTCATAGTAAACTTTATATTTTTAAAGATAGAGGTGATATTTATGGAACAAAGGCAATATGATTTAACTGATCCATATGAAATAGCAAGATACATAAAGGAAGCTAAAAAGACAACTCCTGTTAAGGTTTATGTAGATGGAAATCTTGAAGGTATAAATCCCCAAAATATTGAGATTTACGGAAAAAATAATTTTTATATATTATTTGGCGAAAACGATATCATAGAAAAATTTTTAGAAGAGAATAAAGATAAAATAAAAAAATATAGAATTGAATGGGATAGAAGAAATTCAGCAATCCCAATGCTTGACATAAGACATGTTAACGCAAGAATCGAACCAGGTGCCATAATAAGAGAAGGAGTTACGATAGGTGATCATGCTGTTATAATGATGGGAGCAGTTATAAATATAGGTGCTGAAATCGGCGAAAATTCGATGATAGATATGAACGCTGTTGTTGGTGCAAGGGGTAAAATTGGTAAAAATGTTCATGTAGGCGCAGGTGCAGTAATTGCAGGTGTATTAGAACCTCCAAGCAAAGATCCTGTTATTATTGAGGATGATGTTTTAATAGGTGCAAATGCTGTTATCTTAGAGGGGGTTAAAGTAGGAAAAGGTTCAGTTGTTGCTGCAGGCTCAGTTGTAACCCATGATGTTGAAAGCGGGGTTGTTGTGGCAGGAGTTCCTGCAAAAGTTATAAAAAGAGTTGACGACAAAACAAAGGAAAAAACAAAGCTATTAGATGATTTAAGGAAGTAGCCCATGCTACTTCCTTTATTCATCCTCTACCTTTTCAAGTTTTGATATTGAAACTTCATATGCAACCCTCTTTACTATATTATCCTCTGATAACTTCTTTTCATATTCCCTACTCTGCATTCTACCCCAAATCTTAACATGAGTTCCTACTTCGAACTTGCTTGAAAATCTAGCATTTCTTCCCCAGGCAATAGCTGGGACATAATCGGATTTGTTATATGCCCTATTTACAGCTATTAAAATGTCTGTAATTTCCCTTCCAAGGGGAGTTGTTCTATAAACAGGCTGCTTACATATGTAACCATCGAGGCTTATTTCATTAGGCTTGTCTGATATTACTTCAATCCTTTTTATATCCCTTGCAAAAATAGTAAGAAGAAGTCTACTTGCTCCATCTACAACTCTATTGTAGGATCTTATCTGCCCCTCTATTGAAATTAAATTCCCCTGGGACATATCAAGATTTGTTATAAGCCTCTCCGATACAGTGACAGGAAGAACGTCGACAGTTTGGCTTAGCCTTGGAACTTCAATGAAAAAGTTGTAAAAACCCTCACCATACATTTCATGGCTAAAGGTTAAAGGTGAAACAATTTTTCCCTCTACATAGGCTTTGTTTGTCAAAAATAAATTTTGCATCCCCATCCCTCTCCTTCGTGTTTTATATCTAAAATATAAATATTCAGATGATAAAAACATTATTACTAAATAATTCCAAAAATCATCAAACAAGTTAATGCTGCAAGATAGTAATAAACATCATGATATTTACCTAAAACTTCATATGGTTTTTCAAAGGGTTTAATAAGGTCTCCATTGACATTTACAATAGACCTTTGAAGACAAAAACTAAAGCAAAGGCAAGTTAAATCATCAATACTTGTTGCTGTAACTGTTGATTTATCGTTAAGACCATAGGATATGACGTAGATATTGGAATGATTAAAACTTATAAAATAATTAGAATCTGAGTTGAATATATAGTAACCTTCTTCCTTTATGTTTTCAACAAGCTTTACTATTTTATTCTGTAGATCTTCCATTGCATCAAAGCCAAGATTTATAATCACATTAAATTTTATTTTGGATATCCTGTTTTCTATTAAATCCTCCCTAGATATTGCAATAAGAACATATTCGACTTCTTTAAATAATATTTTTTCAAACGCTTCGTTAGAATTATCATGAGTTCCTATACATACAACTTCTTTTCCGTGTTTTTTAAGTTCATCGTGAATAATCTCTAAAACCTTTGACTTGCCTCTGCTTCCTAATATTCCGATAACTAGCATTGCATCACCCCGTTTTATCTTCTGTTATTTATTTTGTCTAATTCTTAATTAGTTATTCTTAATGGGTTTTTGTCTTCCTGTGTGATCGATATAATAATTTTCCTTATAAATAAGTTCCGATACAGTTACAAATTCGTATCCCTTTTTTTTTAGCTCCTTTAATATGCCGTCTAAAACTTTAGGAGTTTGCTTTGCATAATTATGGAAAAGTATTATAGAGCCATTTGTAACTCTGTTTACAACCCTATTATATATAACATCTTCACCAGGATCCTTCCAGTCTATAGAATCCACATCCCACTGGATACAGAAATGCCCTGTTTCTTTTACTGTTTTTACCACTAAACTGTTATAGTCCCCAAAGGGAGGCCTAAAAAGATTGGTTCCTTTTCCTGTAATTCTTTTGATTTTATCGCTGGTTTTAAATATCTCCTCCTTCATTTTATCAGGACTTATCTGTGAAAAATGCGGATGTGTAGTTGAATGATTTCCTATTTCATGCCCCTTTTGAAAAATCTTTTTAACCGTCTCAGGATATTTATCAACCCAGCTTCCTACTAGAAAAAAGGTTGCTCTAACTCCATTTTTTTCTAATATATCTAATATCTCATCTGTATATTCATTCCCCCAAGCTGCGTCAAAGGTTATGGCAATCTTTTTTTCGGAAGTTTCTACGCAATAAATTGGAAGTTCCCTTTGGGTATTTAAAAAGACGTTTAAAAGTTCATACCTTCCTGTTGCAGCATAAAGGACGGAAAATAAAAAAATAAACATAACTGCTATAGATTTTAATACTGCTTTTTTTGATAAAATTATAACCTTCACCCTATTCCCTCCAAAATTTTATTACAGTAAATATTTATTATTTTTAAACAAAAAATATAATATGCAGGCATCTAAAATATGCCTGCAAATAATAATCTATTTTTCTGGCTGAAGCACTATTGCCATTGAAGTTTTTATTTTTAATAATTATTACTTTTCTGCAAAAACTAATTATAGGTCAATTAAAAGGAGGGGTTTTGTATGACCATGCGAAGAGCAAGATTTACAAATCTGTTTGGTCACCAAACTGAATTTGCATCTGAAAACCTCCTAGGTCAGGATAGGCACTATCATAGAGAAGCCAAGTCCCAAAAAGCTCAATTAAAAAGTGCTCACAAGCATGGGACTAGAAAAAACTACAAAATCCCCATCAAGGATAAATTGACCTAAAGTGCGGCCTTTGCCGCACTTTTTTATTAATTAATAACCAGAAATTTCTTGTATATTCGACCCAAAATTACACAAATTATAAATAAGATACAACCTTATTCATCACCCCCATAAGGAAACAATATTACATATTTTAAAAAGGAGGTTAGAAAAATGGCAGCAGGACAAAATTATCATGGAAGAAGCCAACTAGTTCCTGAGGTTCATAAGGCTCTTGATAATATGAAGTATGAAATAGCATCTGAACTTGGAATCCCTGTATATCAAGGTTCTGAAGATTATTGGGGAAACATTTCTTCAAGGGATTGTGGTAGAGTTGGAGGAACAATAGTTAAAAGACTTATCGCAATGGCAGAAAAGGAAATCCTAAACGGAAAAATGCCGGATAAAATATAATCTTAAAGCTCCCGAAAGGGAGCATTTTTATTGAAAATTTATATTAAATGCTGTTATAATAATTATTGTAGTATGCCCTAATCATTTTTTTGGAGGGATATAATGTATAGAGATACAACTGAACTTGCCGAAAATAAATTGCTTATATTATATATCCTAAATAAGATCGATACCCCAATTACAAACTCATCCCTTACACAAATAATTCTTGAAAACAATTTAATTAATTATTTTTCGCTGCAGCAATACATATCAGAACTAATTGAAAGCGGATTTATAGAAATAAACAAAGAAATTAATAAACAATTATTAAAAATATCATTAAAGGGAAAACGAACTTTAGAATTTTTCATAGACAGAATACCTGAAAAAAAACTTAAAATAATCGATGATTATCTCAAGGCCCAAAACATAGAACCTGAAAATAAATATACTACAATAGCAAGATATGAAACGATTGGTAATGAATATTTTGTAGACATAAAGCTACTTGAAAATGAAAAGATAATATTTGATGTCAGATTAAGAACATCCTCCTTAGAAAAGGCAACATCGATTTGTGAAAATTGGGAAAGAAATTATGTTACTTTATATGAAAAAATAATAGACCTTTTAAAAGAATAATCCGGGTAACCCCGGATTTATTTTAATATATTTTTCAAATCGCCTTTAATCCCATTTTCCTTAGCCACCTTGATATATTCATTGCAAATCTTCTTTGAAAACTGGAGGATGGCTTTGGGAACTTTATCCTGAAACTTAGTAGCAAGATAATATAATTTATACGCCATTTCAATTTTCTCCAGCTCACTCAAAACTATAACCTCAAAATAATCGCTATATAAAATTATATGAAATTAACCATCTAATAATGATTTTAATATAGTTCTTGCCTCTCCAATCATATAAAGGGATCCGCAAAATAATATTACATCGAATTCTTTAGAGCACTCTAAAGCAAAATTTACCGCATCAGCTATGTTTTTCTTTGCCTCTGCCTTTTTCCCTTTAGAAATGATTATATTTTTTAATTCTTCCTCCGATAAAGCCCTTGGACTATTGGGCGCTACCGTAATAAAGTCACTGCTTATCTCAAAAAGTTTCTCAATCATATTTTCATAATCCTTATCCCTTAGCATTCCAGTTATAATTAATATTTTTTTGTTTTTAAAATAATGTTTAACAGAATCCACCAGTGCATTAATGCCCTGAATATTATGCCCTCCATCTAGGACTATATATGGCTCTTTACTTAAAATTTCAAATCTTCCCGGCCATTTTGCTTCCTTTAAGCCCTTATAAAAAGCATCATTACTTACATGAACGCCAACCTCTCTTAAAACCTCAACAGCCATTATACTCGTTAAGGCATTTTTTATTTGATGTAATCCTAAAAGATTTATTTTTACATCTTTATAATTTTTATAACCTTCAACATCAAATATTATTCCATCCACAGTATTCTCTTTAAGTTTATATTTTAACTCTTCAACATGATATATTTTTGCTCCTTTTTCTTCAGCAACCTTTTTTATAACCTCATAAGCTTCCTTTTCCTGAGGATAAAGAATTAAAGGAACCCCTTCTTTTATTATCCCTGCCTTCTCGTATGCAATTTGTGATAATGTATTTCCAAGAACATTCATGTGGTCATAACTTATTGTCGTTATAACCGTAAGAATAGGATTAACAACATTCGTTGCATCATATCTTCCGCCAAGCCCCACCTCTAAAACAACAAAATCAACATTTTTATCGTAAAAATATTTAAAGGCCATTGCCGTAATAATTTCAAATTCAGTTGGTTTTCCATAACCTTCCTTTTCTACCCTATCCATTATAGGCAATAAATATTCCAAATATGAAGCAACTTCCTCCTCCTTTATTTCATCATCATTTATTTTAATTCTTTCAGTAAACCTTTCTATATAAGGAGATGTATATATTCCTACCCTGTAGCCCTGCTCATTTAGTATAGATGAAATAAAAGTGGTAGTAGAACCCTTCCCGTTGGTTCCCGCAATATGGATTATCTTTAACTTATCCTCTGGATTATCCATAAGGCTGCATATTCTTTTAATCCTATCAAGGCCTAAATTCATTCCGAATTTTCCTATGCTCTCAATATAGTTTAAAGCCTCTTTGTAGTTCATCTCAACTCCCCCAAAATTTTGCTTATTTTGTCACACATTGTCGCTAATTGTCATAAGTTATATTAGGATAATTTCTAAAAAGGAGGGAAAGTAATGTCAGGAGGACCATTCTATCCACAACATCCACATCCATGGTGTTCAATTAAAACTATTCTTGAAGCTCTAAAGGGTGAAAAGGTTATAATCGTTTTAAAGGGCTGCTGTGAAGAATGTGTAAAGGTTCTTGCTGTATGTGGTGATGTTTTAGTTGCTGAGTTCCCTGGAAAATATTGCAACTGCCCAATTAAATTCATCGACATCGATTGCATTTGTGAAGTAATTACAGATTGTCAAAAGGTTATTAAAAATTTCCTAGATGACAAATGCGATCATCATAAGGACTGCTAAAGCATAGGGCACCGTTAAAGGTGCCTTATTTTAATTTTTCAATGCCTCAAGTCTTTCTATAACTTTTCTTAACATATCCTCATACATTTCCTTTTTTGCCCTTTCCTCCTCAACAACCTTTTGAGGTGCCTTGTTTACGAATCCTGGATTAGAGAGCTTATTATTTACCCTTTCAACTTCCTTTTCTAATCTTTCTTTTTCCTTTGAAAGCCTTTCAATTTCCTTTTCTCTGTCTATAAGATCTTCAAGGGGTAGGAATATTTCTCCGCCTGGAATAACCTTTGATACAGCATCCTTTGGAATTTCTTCTTTGTCAGGGAAAATCACTTCTGAAGCAAAGGCAAGCTTTTCAAAATATATTCTTCCTTCCTCAAAGGCACCTTTTATATTTAAACTTGCAGGTAAAATCATAACCTTTGCCCTTCTTGAATTTGGCACATTCATTTCAGTTCTTATATTTCTCACAGCTCTTATAGCATCTATAACATGATTCATATTTTCTTCTTCTTTTTCAAACACCCTATCTTCCCTATATTCAGGCCATCTTGCAATAGTTATAGATGGCGTTTCATCAGTTAAATGCTGATATATTTCTTCTGTTATAAAGGGCATAAATGGATGTAAAAGTTTTAAACTGTCAACTAATACTTCCTTTAATACCTTTTGAGCTGCAGCCTTATCCTTAATATCATCTCCGTAAAGCCTTGGTTTTATAAGCTCAATATACCAGTCGCAAACTTCTGACCATATGAAGTCATATATTTTTTGAAGCGCAATTCCTAGTTCAAATTTATTAAGATTTTCTGTAACCTCTCCCACAACTTTGTTTAATCTGCTAAGTATCCATTTATCTGCTGTATTTAAGTAAGTTTCATCAAAGGATTTTAATACTTCATCATCCAAGTTCATAAGGGCAAATCTTGCTGCATTCCAGATTTTATTAGCAAAATTTCTTGCAGCTTCTACCCTTTCCATATAAAATCTCATATCGTTTCCTGGTGAATTGCCTGTAACTAAAGTAAATCTTAAAGCGTCAGCACCGTATTGATCTATTATCTCAAGAGGATCAATTCCATTGCCTAATGACTTTGACATCTTTCTTCCCTGTGAATCTCTAACAATTCCGTGAATTAAAACATATTTAAATGGAACTTCTCCCATGTGTTCTATTCCTGAGAATATCATCCTTGCAACCCAGAAGAATATTATATCATATCCAGTTACTAAAACGCTGGTTGGATAGAAATATTCAAGGTCTTCTGTCTTTTCAGGCCATCCTAAAGTTGAGAAGGGCCAAAGGGCTGAACTAAACCATGTATCTAAAACATCCTCATCCTGATGGATGTTAACTGAACCGCAGTGGGCACACTTTGTTGCATCCTCAACCTGAACAGTAAGCTTTCCACAATCATCACAATACCATACAGGAATTCTATGTCCCCACCAGAGCTGCCTTGATATACACCAATCCTGAATATTTTCCATCCAGTTAAAATAAACCTTTGCAAATCTTTCTGGAATAAACTGAACCTTACCTTCTTTAACAGCCTTTATTGCAGGTTCAGCTAGAGGCTTCATCTTCACAAACCACTGCTTTGATAAAAGTGGCTCAACAACAGTTTTACACCTGTCATGGGTTCCAACGTTGTGGTTATGTTCTTCTACTTTAAGGAGCAATCCCTTTTCCTCTAAATCCTTTAGGACTTGTTTTCTTGCCTCATACCTTTCAAGCCCTTCATATTTTCCTGCAAGGCTATTCATCGTTCCGTCCTCATTCATAACAACTATTTGAGGAAGATTGTGCCTTTGGCCAACTTCAAAATCGTTCGGGTCATGGGCTGGAGTTATCTTTACGCATCCTGTTCCAAATTCCATGTCAACATATTCATCAGCAATTACAGGAATTTCCCTTTCAACTAGAGGAAGTATCAATGTTTTTCCTAATAGATGCTTGTATCTTTCATCATTTGGATTAACTGCAACCGCAACGTCGCCAAGCATCGTCTCTGGCCTTGTTGTTGCAACAATAAGATATTCATCGGAATCCTTAACAGGATATTTTATATGATAAAGCCTTCCTTCCTTTTCTTCGTATTCAATTTCAGCATCCGAAAGGGCCGTCATACATTTAGGGCACCAATTGATTATCCTATTTCCCTGATAAATAAGTCCCTTTTCATATAGTCTTACGAAAACTTCCCTTACAGCTCTATTTAATCCCTCATCCATTGTAAATCTTTCTCTAGTCCAGTCGCAGGAGGCACCCATCTTCATAAGCTGTTCTCTAATCCTTGCCCTATATTTATGGGTCCAGTCCCAAACCTTTTCAAGGAATTTTTCCCTTCCGATTTGCTTTTTATAAATTCCCTGCTTTTCAAGTTCTGCTTCTACCTTAACTTCTGTTGCAATACTTGCATGATCCTCACCAGGAAGCCATAGAGTTGGATATCCTTGCATTCTCTTCCATCTAATTAGGACATCCTGCAAAGTATTGTCAAGGGCATGACCCATGTGGAGCTGTCCTGTTATGTTTGGTGGTGGAATCATTATTGTAAAGGGCTCCTTTGACTTATCAATTTTAGGGGTAAAGTATCCATTTTGTAGCCATTCGTTATATAGTCTTTCTTCAAAATCCTTTGGGTTATAGGTTTTTGCTAAGTTCCTATCCTCCATAATATCCCTCCTATATTATCTCGAATATTTTTAAAATACCTATAACTGCAATAGTTAAACCTATAATTTTAATAAACAAAATATTTTTACTTTCTTTTTTTATTTTTAAAATTTCAACTATAAAGTTTGTCCCATAAACCAAAATTGCTCCAACAACCATTAAAAAAATTGCTGTTCTCATAAACACCCCCATTAAAAAATCCCTCACCCAAAAAAGGGCGAGGGACCGCGGTACCACCTTTATTCCAGAAAATCTGGCACTCATTTAGATAACGGTCTCCCGTTCCACCCTACTTTATTTCAGGTGGAAGGCTCCAAAGCTACCTTCAGCAGCAAGGGACTTAGAAGGACTCTCAACCTATGGACCTTCCTCTCTGTAAGTTTTGCCTGCCTACTCCTCTTTTTCACAGCCTTTATATTTTTTCTTATATTTTACACATAGGAAATGAAGTTTGTCAATCTAAATAATAAAAGGAACAAAAACAAGCTGAGTTAAAAATGTATCTATAATTAAAGCCTTAGAAAATGGCATAAATGGAGATTCATAAATATTATTTTTATAATCATCATACCCATGCTTTAAAGCAAGTAAACTGATTATTATATTAATGAAAATCCCTATCATAATATTTGACATATATGATGGTAACAAATTGCTAAAGGTTATATATGAAATCCTATATACCGTGTATATTTTAGCTACAATTGTCATTAAATAGATAAGAACAAAGGTTAAAAGTTTTTTTGAATCCTTTAAAGAATATTGGAAAAACATAAAAATGGAAACTAACAATAAACCTACAAATATCCATGAAATTCCATATATAAAAATATAAAGAAGACTATTTATGATTGTTATAAAGGTTTTGTAAAAAGCTTCAAACCTTTCGATTGGTCTTATTTTATTATATATTTCTTTAAATTCCTCTGTGCTCGATGTTAAATTTATCTTATATATTCCCTCACCTAAATAATCGGCAAAAGCTATATAATTATCATAATAATAGGGCATCATGGATGGTTTTGAAGTTTTTGAAACATAATTATATTCTTTTATCTCCTCTCCATCCATTACAAATTCAACTATATCATACTGCTCATCCTTTTTACCAACTTTTCTTTCAGATCCTGCAACAAATACCGCCCTTTCACCTGACGATACGGTCTGCGGATTGTAAAGATATCTTATATATCCTACCTTTAATTTGGAAATATTGTAATTGTTTCCATCTAAATCAAATACTATGGCAATTATATTACCATATTGTCCCTTTACTTTATTTTCAACAAGCAAATAACCATATTTGTCATCAAAGGATAAAGCAGAGTCTCCAAAACTATCAAATACACCCTTACCTACAGTTCCTATATACTCAGATTTTGCTACACCATTATTGATAATTACATATTTAAATTCATTTTCTCCAATAAGATAGGCAAGCATAACTTTACCGTCAGCTTCTGCTCCTGCAAGATGTGTTGCCCTGCTTTCATCAATAGAGTATTTTTTATTATTTTTAACATCTAATATTTCAATTTTGTCGACAGTTGATATGGCTAAAATACTATCTCCAATTTGAGCAGTATCACAAATATTAAAATATTGAGTTGTATTTAAGACATTTAATGCCTCATCGAGCTTAACCTGAATTAGGCTTTTTACGCCTGAATTGGAGATTATCCAACTTACGTAAATGTTCTTTCCGTCAGTAATAAGGCTTAAGTTTCTTACCATCTCATCCATGGCATTAATGCTTTTTTCATTTATCCTATTACCTAATTTATCTATAGTGACAAGATCTATATTTTGCGCGTCATCAAAGGCGATTAAATAATTTTCCTTCATTTTTAAAACTTTAGGATAGCTCTTTAATCTCGCTTTAGAAATCTCTATTTCCTTTGCCCATTTATTAGACGGCGGAGTTATTATCTCATCATAAATATTTTTGTAGTGCAAAAAAATAGCCAAAAAAGCAATAATTAAATACCCCAATATAATTTTTTTCTTCATCCCCATCACCCCATAACGTCTTTAATTCAATATTACCACATTTTTCTACAAGTTCAATTACTTTTCCAAACTTTTAATTTTATATAAACCAAAATCGATAGTGAAATAAAAAGAGCAACAGGAATCAAAAAGAATGTATAATAGACTCCAATAACATCATTCAAAAATCCCACAAGAAAATTTAATATCATATTTACCGTTGATGTAAGGGCAATAACCAATCCCAATATATACGTCCTATTTTTCTGGAAGGTATTGCTAACAAGAAGAACTATTGTTGGGAAACCTATTGAAAAAAAGAATCCGGATAAAGAAATCAAAATCAAATATCTTTTACCTAAAACCAATCCTAAAGTAAATAAGATTATAGCTATCGAAAAGTATGAAAATAAAGCATTAAAATGCCCCATCTTTTCTACGACAAATCCTCCTAAAAATCTTCCGATTGTAAATATGAAGAAAAATAAAGAAAGATAATAGGATGCAGTTAATCCATCAAGGGAATATCCGTTTATCATGAAATTTGCAAACCAGTTAGCAACCGAAAGCTCAGAAAAAACATAAAGACCTAGGGCAGACACAAAAAGAATAATCCTTTTATCCTTTATTATATCTAAAAATTTTACCCTTTCATCTACTTTATCAACCTCAACCTGCGGAAATTTAATAAAAAAGAATAAAAGTAAAAGAACAAAAAACACTATAGCACTTCCAAGATAAGCTTCCCTCCAATTTAGTCCTCTTTTCAGTAATATCCCAACAGTTCTTTGTCCTGCTGACGTTCCAAGCCCATAACAAAAATGAGTTATATTCATTAGAATTGCTTGATATCCTATAAACAAAACGGGAATAAGGGAATTTGTGGATATAGAAAATAAAGATACACCAACATTAAATATAAACATCGCAAGAAGTAATATATAAAAATTTCCCGATTTCCATAACATCAAAAAGGAAAGTATTATCAGCAGCAAACTAGATAGGTATATCCTTTTATGCCCATGCCTTTGTATTAAAATTCCACCTACGTATTGAAATATTATATATGCTAACGATGAAACTGTCAGCATTATTCCTATCATGCTATTGTTTATCCTAAATTCTTCCTTAAATATCGGAATAAAAAGCCCCCTCATATTCTCTGAAAAACCAACAAAAGTCATAAATACAAATATGTAGATAGTTGTTATGATATATTTTTTCATCCGTCCCCTTAATCCTCCCTTTTTATATAAATGTTAGCAACTACTAAAGCAATAATAACAAATCCTATTATAGGATAAGCTACGTATTTATAACTTCCTAGAAAATCCTTTAACATACCAGAAAGCAAGTTCCCTATTATTGCTCCAAAACCATAAGCTGTAAAAACAATCCCATAATTTTGACTATAGAACCTGCTTCCAAAAAATTTTGAAGTCAAAGCTGGTGCTATTGCAAGCCAACCTCCAAAATTCATCCAGAATAATGCAAAGGCAATTGTAAATAAAATAACTGAACCCTCTTTAAACACTATTAACAATATAGCTGCTAATAAAATTAGTATGTAAGACAATGAAATTACCCTAACTGGTTTTAGTAAATCCGTTAACCATCCAAAAATTGGCCTTCCAAGACCATTAAAGGCAGAAAAAAGAGAAATAAAGATAGCAATTTTTTTACTATCAATTTTTATAATATCTTCTCCTACCGGCCCTGTTATTCCAATAATCATAAGCCCTACTAATGTAGCTACCATAAAACAAAACCAAAGAGCATAAAATTTTGAACTTTTCAACATTTCCTTAGGACCTTTAGATAGACCTTCTTCTGTTTTTTCAATCTTTATTTCCTCTGGGAATTTAAAAGGCAACGACAATAGTATGACAATGACTAAAAAGGCAACACCTAATATTTTGAATGTTGTAAATACCCCTTTAATGTCCATAAGTCTTTTAGCAATTGGGGCAGTTATAAAGGGAGATAGTCCAAAACCCGAAAGCAATATTCCTAAAGCAAGCCCCTTTTTATCATAAAACCATCGTGAAACAACACTAATTGGGACACCATAAGCTATTCCAACGCCACTTCCTGCAATTACACCATAAGTAAATACTAAAAACCATATATTCTTTGCCCATGAAGATAGTAACCACCCTAATCCTACAAAAACTCCTCCTAATATAAGTATTTTTCTTGGATGATACTTATTAATTAATTTACCACCTAAAGGCATTAGAAGAGCATAAAAGGCAAGAAACACCATAAATGGCAGACCGCTTTGAGTGGATGATAGGTTTAAAGCTCCCTCTAAGGGTTTTCTAAATATACTCCATGAATAAACAGTTCCAAGACATAAAAAAATTAGTATTCCTAAAATTACATAAATCCATCTGAATGCCTTCATATCGACCCTCCTATATCTTGATTATTTAATTTATAGCTTTTTTTATTTTAGCACAATATACAAGGATAGAAAATAATAATAATAATATGTTTTTATTATTTGTTCACTTAACAGTGTCAAAATTAATAACCTTTTCATATTATAAAATATCAATAATAAAATACGGAGGTCTATATGAAAAAACTTTTTGCCTTTCTGTCAATTCTACTAGCCTTTACCTTAGTTTTTTCATCCTGCGGTAAAAAGCAGCCAAAGGAACTTACAAAGGTTAGATTGAATGAAGTAGTAAGATCCATCTTCTATGCACCTATGTATGTTGCAATTAACAAAGGATTTTTTGAAGAAGAGGGTTTAGAGATTGAACTTTCAACCGGTCAAGGTGCAGACAAAACTATGCAGCAGGTTTTATCAGGAAATGCAGACATAGGATTTTGCGGTCCAGAACAAGTTATATATCTTTACAATCAAGGAAGAGAAGACTATGCTATTTTATTTGCACAGCTAACCAAGAGGGACGGTTCCTTTTTAGTTGGAAGGCAAAAGGAAGAGGATTTTAAATGGGAAGGTCTAAAGGGTAAAACAATTATCGGTGGAAGACCTGGTGGCGTTCCTGAAATGACTTTAGAATATGTAATCAGAAATCATGGCCTTGTTCCTCATAAGGAAGTAAACATCATAACCAACATCGCCTTTACAGCAACTGCACAGGCCTTTAAATCAGGAACAGGAGATTATGTCGCTCTGTTTGAGCCGACAGCAAGTATGCTTCAAAAGGAAGGTAGCGGATATATAGTAGCCTCAATTGGTAAAGCATCCGGTGAAATCCCATACACCTGCTTCTTTGCAACTAAATCTTATATGGAAAAAAATCCAGAGATAATTCAAAAGTTCACAAATGCAATATATAAAGGGCAAATTTGGGTTCAAAACCATACTTCTAAGGAAATTGCAGAAGCTGTCATAAGCTTTTTCCCTGGTGCGGATTTAGACCTTCTTACTACAGTTGTTGAAAGATATAAGGCTCAGGATACCTGGTCTAAGGACCCAATATTAAAGGAGGAAGCTCTTTCAAAACTAATGGATATAATTCAAAGCTATAATAGAGAACTTATTCCAACGCGTCCACCCTATGAAAAAATAGTTACAACTGAATTTGCCGAAGAAGCAATTAAAGTTATCAAATAGCAATATCTGGAGGGGATAATAGTGATAAAGCTAAGGGCTAAAGACATTAGTGTAATATATCATACCCTAGATGGCGAGACCGAGGCTATTAAAAACTTAAACCTAGAAGTAAAAGAAGGCGAATTCTTATCTCTTGTAGGACCATCGGGATGCGGAAAATCAACATTCTTAAATGTAATTGCAGGCCTTATAAAGCCATCTAAAGGTCAAATATTTATTGACGATGAAGAAATAACAAAACCTTCAAATAAGATAGGCTATATGTTTCAAAGAGACTATCTATTTGAATGGAGAACCATATATAAAAATATTATCCTCGGTCTTGAGATTCAAAATAAGCTTAACGGAGATAACTTAAGAATGGTTGAATATATGCTTCAAAAATATGGCCTTTCAGCCTTTAAAAACTATTATCCCCGCCAACTATCCGGAGGTATGAGGCAAAGGGCTGCCCTTATAAGAACTTTAGCATTAAATCCCGACATACTGCTCTTAGATGAGCCCTTTGCCGCCCTTGATTATCAAACAAGGCTTGCAGTATCCGACGATATTTATAAAATTATTAAAAATGAAGGTAAAACAGTTATAATGGTTACCCATGATATAGCCGAAGCTGTCAGCCTTAGCGACAGAGTTGTAGTCCTATCTAAAAGACCTGCAAGAATTAAGGATATATTGGAAATTAAATTTTCCATAAAAGATAGATCTCCAATTAAGGTTAGGGAAGCTCCTGAATTTAAGGACTACTTCAACCTTATATGGAAGGAGCTGGATATTCATGTTGAATGAAAATAAAATTGAATACTCAAAGGAACATGAACTATTCTTAAAAAACGTAAAAAAGAGAAAGGTATTAATTGTTTTTACTCAGATTTTAATTTTGGTTTTGTTTTTTGCACAATGGGAAATAACAGCGAGATTAAAAATAATAGATCCTTTTTTAGTAAGCCAGCCAACGAGGATGCTTAAGTTCTTAATAAAGCTATATCAAAACGGTGAACTTTTCAGACATATATTCGTAACTTGCTATGAAACCATTGTTGGATTTGTTCTTGGAACCCTTATAGGAACTGTTTTTGCTGTTATTCTCTGGTGGTGGGACTTTCTGAGTAAAGTTTTAGAACCATACCTCGTTGTCTTAAATGCTCTTCCCAAAATAGCTCTAGGGCCCATAATTATATTTTGGGTAGGAAATGGAAGACCAGCGATAATCATTATAGCCCTAATGATTTCTTTAATTGTAACCATAATTTCCGTCCATGCAGGTTTTAAAGAGGTTGACGAGGATAAAATCAAACTATTAAAAACCTTTGGAGCAAGCAAATTTCAGATATTAAGATATGTTGTATTGCCCTCAAGCGTTCCAACTATAATATCTGCCCTTAAGATAAATGTTGGTCTATCTTGGGTTGGAGTTATTGTTGGTGAGTTCTTAGTAGCAAAAGAAGGTTTAGGATTTTTGATAGTTTTTGGCGGTCAGGTTGCTCAGCTTGATGTGGTAATGCTAAGCATAATAATACTATCCATCGCAGCTTATATAATGTATATTCTAGTGGCTTCACTAGAAAATAAATTTTTAGGATGGAAGAATTGAATGGTTAGATTATCTAAAAGATAATCTAACCATTTTTTATGATAAACCAATTGACATTATATCTTTAATTAGTATATAATATTAATGTAAATAGTATATCATTTTAGGAGGTAATGATGTTAGATATAGATTTAGCCTTAGGACTTATTAGAGTTACCGAAGCTGCAGCATTAAAGTCTGCTATTTATCTTGGAAGAGGTGACAAAAATGCAGCAGACGGTGCTGCTGTTGATGGTATGCGAAGGATGTTTGACCTTTTACCTGTTAGAGGAACTGTTGTTATAGGTGAAGGTGAAATGGACGAAGCTCCTATGCTCTACATAGGCGAAAAATTAGGCTGTGGTGATGACACAAGCATAGAACTTGACATCGCTGTAGATCCTTTGGACGGAACAAATCTTATAGCCAAAGGCTTACCTGGAGCTCTATCTGTAGTTGCTGTTGCTGAAAAGGGCAATCTACTCCACGCACCAGATATGTATATGGAGAAAATTGCAGTAGGGCCTAGAGCAAAGGGAGTTGTTAGTTTAGATGCTCCCCTTAGCGAAAACATTAAAAACGTAGCTAAAGCACTAAATAAAGATATAGATGAAGTTACAGTCATAATGCTTGATAGAGATAGGCATAATAACCTTATGGAGGAAGTTAGAAAAGTCGGCGCAAGAATGAAGCTTATAACGGACGGAGATATTGCAGCTGCTATTGCAACAGGCTTTGAAGATACCGGAGTTGACATCATGGTAGGAATTGGAGGTGCTCCTGAGGGAGTTATCGCTGCAGCAGCATTAAAGTGCCTTGGCGGTGATTTTCAAGCAAGACTTTATCCAACAAATGATGCTGAAAAAGAAAGATGCATTAAAATGGGAATCGAGGATGTAAGTAAAATTTTATATATAGACGACATAGTTAAAGGTGATGAGGTTTATTTTGCCGCGACGGGAGTTACCAATGGTGACCTTTTAAAGGGAGTTGTATTCTATCAAAATGATAGAGCAAAAACCCAATCCGTCGTTATGAGGGCAAAAACAGGAACCGTAAGATTTATTAACACCATCCACAAAATTTACTAAGATAATCCTCCTTACCAGCACCAGTTAAAATAAAAATACACTCAAGTTTACCCCCGTTAACTTGAGTGTATTTTTATTTCTTATTTCATTAACTCATCTATCATAGCTTTATATTCTTTTATCATGTTATTTGCCTTTTCCTCATCAAGCTTTCCATTTAGTGTAATAGTTTTGAAAAATCTCTTTGGGACCTTTATCTGATCAAGTGAATAACCAAGTTTTTCTTTAATTCTATATTTCGTCCTTAAAATTTCCTTTGCAATTTCTGTAAGTTCTGCGTTTGTTAAGGTTATACCTACGGCATCCAACGCCTTGATTATCGTATCCCTATTATAAACCTTTCTTGCAAATAAGCAAATAACCAGGCTTGTTAGGATATTTCTTTCTAATTCCTCTTCAAAGATCTTTTTAACTATATCTTCTTCCCTTGTTCTTGCCTGGTCTATTGAATAACCTGCGTTATCAAGATGGGAATGCCTTGACCCCACTGAAAAACCAACTACACTGCCATACCCTGTATGGTAACCAGGCATCTCATTTCCTCCAAGGTGGCATGCAAAATCCTGTCCACCATACTTTTTAGAAGCATAATCAACTCCCCTACCGAGGGCTTTATAAAACTCATTCTTACCAGTTGCAATATAGTGAACTGCTGCCATATAGTTTGGTAACACTCCAAACTCAAAGGGCATGAGGGTATCATCAATTGTTATTATTCCCCTCTTGTAAGCTTCAGTTGCCCATCCTAAAGCTACACCTGTTGAAATAGCATCCAATCCTTCCCTTTCAACAACATCTATAAGCTGTAAAACTTCTTCAGGATTTTTAAGCCCAACAAAGCTACCAAGGGCAAAAACTAATTCATGGTCATAGGATACATTTACTGTTTCATATTCATAACCATCATCGAACTCTCTTCTAAATTGCCCTATATGGATGCATCCTATTTGGCAGCCTGAACATGCAACTTTTCTTACTAAAACTTCCTTAGCAAATCTTTCTCCTGAGATGTTTTCTGCATACTCATATCTTGTGGTTTGTAAATTTAATGATGGAAGTGCATTCATTTCATTTAGGGGCAGAACATTTATGCTTGTTCCTACAGCATGATATTTTTCCATAACATCGGTTTTCGTTACTGTATCATAAATGCTATCGTAAACTTCCCTATACTTTTTCATATTTTCCTTTGGTATTTTAACAGGCTCATCCCCAATTATAACTATACCCTTTAATAATTTTGATCCGAATACTGCTCCAAGTCCAAGCCTTCCAAAATGCCTATAGGTATCCACATTAACACCGGCATAGGATACTAAATTTTCTCCAGATCGCCCTATCCTCATAGAACTTCTTATACCACTGCCTGAAGTATGTTGCCTTAAAATCTTACCAGTATCTTCAACTGAAAGTCCCCACATCGCCCTTGCATCTTTAAAAAGGACTTTATCATCTATAACAAGATATTCAGGATGCTTTGCCCTACCTGTAATAACAATCGCATCAATGTTGTTAAATCTCATTGCCATTGCAAGACGGCCGCCGGCATGGCTTTCCCCATATTCCCTTGTATGGGGTGAATAAAACGTTGCAACAACCTTTGTGCAAACTGGCATCACAAAGGATAAAGGGCCATTGGCAAAAACAATCGGCTGGGCTGGATCTAAAGGATCAAGTTCAGGTTTTATATTTTCCTCCAAAAGCTTTGCTGCAACACCTGTTCCCCCTAAATACTTAAAAAGGTCCCTTCGTTCTTCAAACCTATATTCTTCCTTAGTAAGATCTATATACAAAACCCTTATAAAGTCTTTATGCAGCATAGTTAAACCTCCTTTGTTGCAATGCATCTATGGGGACAATATCTTGTGCAGTATCCGCAATGGGTGCATATAATCGGATATCCTTCCTTATCCATTCTAATAGCGCTTACAGAACAAGCCCTCGCACAAGCACCGCATTTCGTGCATTTATCCTTACGAAATACGACTCCTCCACCACTTCTTTTAGTTAAAGCTCCAAATTTACAAGCCTCCATGCATGCTGGATCTTCACATGCCATACAAATGGTTATAATAAATTCCCCTGACATCCCACCAGCAGTTTTGACATCTAAAGCTGCGTTAGATGGTGAATAATCGCCTCTAAGCCTTGCGCAAGCCTGCCTACATGATAAACAACCAATGCACCTTCTTCTGTCTACGACTCTTAGAACCTTTGGCATATTTTTACCTCCTGTGGGTTTGTTAAAGATTTAACATCACATTTCTTTATTATATTCATTTCTAATTATTTTGCAAGAATAAATCCTTAATTTTATTTATTTCAAAGAAATTTTCATAAATATGCTTTGTAATATCTTTTCCAAATTTAAATACTTCATTCTTATTATATATAAAGCCGACTAACAAAATTTTAGATTTATTAGCTTCCATCAAAAAAAGTTCATAGTTTTTTTCACTAAAATCTAAAGATGAAATCCTCATTTTTTTATCACTACTTTTTCCAAAGGTTTGAACCTCTATAAAGGCATGTTTATTTGAAAAGATAAATTGTCTTATAGCATCCCTATGCTTACTTAGAATATCCTTTAAGTTATCATGTTTTAATTCTAAACATGTTCCAACGTTTTCACAGTTTAAAAAAAATTTTATTCTTAAATCATCTTTAATAAGATTATACGCTGCAATTTCATCGCTTTTTTTAGAAAAACCATGGAATTCTTTATCTAGCTCCAGGACTCCCCCTGTATTTTTGTGATAGATCTTTTGAAGTTCGTAGCAAAACTTCCTAAAATGAAGCTTAATATCGTTTCTAAATTTATCATATTCCTCCTTAGTAAGTTTATCCTTCTTTCTGAAAAAGTCAAAATCTGCTGCAACAAACCCATTAAAATCCATATTACCCCTCCTTAAGGCCAGAGGCCTACTTTTTTACTTTTAACATATATTCAATAGATAAGCTTTCATTTCCCATCATTCTATAAAGTTTTGACAAAGCAATATATATTTTATTCAGTTTATCAATATTTTTTGTTCTTTCCGCATTATCAAGGGCTAAAAAGCCGTATATTTCGGCTTTATCATAATCTTTTTCCTTTATGTAATACTCCATTTTTAGAATATAAACATCGATTAGCGTTGAAATATAGTTCAATTTTATCAAATTAGATTCAGCATCATTCAAAACACTTAAGATACTTTCTTTATCTCCTCTTTTTTCGTAAATTTCAACCATATTTAAATACGGATCAATCATTTCCTCATCGTTACCTATTACTTTATAGTCTATAGCTTCCTTAAAACAACTAATGGCCCTATCATATTCTTCAAGTTCCATATAGCATATACCTATGTTATTCATAGCCCTTCCCATGCCAACCATATCACCAATCAACTCATATTTTTCGAATGCTTCTTGAAATTTTTCTAGGCTCTCTTTTACATTTTCAACTTTAAGGTTGATAATTCCCACCATCATATTAATATATGGTAAAAGATCTGTTTTTGATGATAAATCCTTTTCTTTAATAAAGTCCAAACATCTATCGAGATATTCCTTGGAAAATCTAAACCTATCCAATGTATAATAACATAATGAAAGATCATAATATATTCTTGCAATAATAGAATTATCTTTTATAAAAGGAATAAGATTTTCTGCACTTTTATAATAAGCAAGAGCCATCTGAAACTTTTTTGACATATACAAACTATTGCCGATTTTTATATTTGACTCTGCCATGTTGTCGTAGTCAGAAATTTTCGAAAAATTTATAAGGGCTTTATTAAAGTTCTCAAAGGCACTTTCATATTCACCTTTGTTATAATAGCAGTCCCCTATAAATTTGTAATATTCTCCCCTATCATGGCTTAATAAGCTATTAAAAATCAATTTTGCATCTTCGATCGATTCTAAAGCCTCATCATATTTCGCCTCATTAAATAATTTATATGCTGTCTTGATTATCTTTTCAAAATCCCTATGGGTTACTTCTAGCTCATTTAAAGTAAAATATTCAACATCCACCTTTAATCTTTCTGCTAAGTATTCAAGTAGCTTCCTACTTGGTTTGCTCTTGCCATTTTCTATTGAACTTA
>JAOAEI010000139.1 GCA_026416875.1 Caloramator sp. | reverse complement strand
ATAAAATTTAATATAAATTTTGCTAATGGAGGTAATATTTATGCCAAACATAACTCTAGACTATTCTAAAGTTTTAGATTTTGTTAACATTGAAGAGATTAAAAATTTAGAGGGACAAATAAAGGATGCTCATGAAAAGTTACATAATAAAAATGGAGCTGGAAGCGACTTTTTAGGTTGGGTTACTCTTCCTCAGGATTACGACAAAGAGGAATTTGAAAGGATTATAAAGGCTGCAGAAAGGATAAAGGAAAATTCTGATGCTCTTGTTGTGATAGGAATAGGTGGTTCATACTTAGGTGCTAGGGCTGCCATTGAAATGTTAAATCATACCTTCTATAATGTTCTTCCTAAAAATAAAAGAAAAACTCCCGAAATATACTTTGTTGGAAACAACATAAGCCCTGTATATATGCGTGATTTGCTTGATGTGTTGGAAGGTAAGGAAATTTCTGTTAATGTAATATCAAAATCAGGAACAACTACAGAACCTGCAATTGCTTTTAGAATATTTAAAGAATTTATGGAAAATAAATATGGTAAAGAAGGCGCAAGAGAAAGAATATATGCTACAACAGATAAAGCAAAGGGGGCCCTAAGAAAGCTTGCTGAAGAGGAAGGTTATGAAACCTTTGTAATTCCTGATGATGTGGGAGGAAGATATTCTGTTTTAACAGCAGTTGGGTTACTTCCAATTGCAGTAAGCGGAGTTGATATAAGAGAAATGATGCAGGGAGCATTGGATGGAATGAAGGAATATTCAAATTTAGATATTTTTAATAATCCCGCTTATTTATATGCAGCAATAAGAAATGCTCTATATAGAAAGGGAAAGACAGTCGAAATAATGGCAAACTATGAGCCAGGACTACATTATTTTGCAGAATGGTGGAAACAGCTCTTTGGAGAAAGTGAGGGTAAGGACGGTAAGGGAATTTATCCTGCTTCAGTTGATTTTACAACAGACCTTCATTCCATGGGACAATATATTCAAGATGGTTTAAGACATATATTTGAAACAGTTTTAAACGTTGAAAAACCAAGATACGATGTTGAGATCAAGGAAGATAAGGATAATATAGATGGACTTAATTTCTTAGCTGGCAAAACGATGGATTTTGTTAATAAAAAGGCCTTCGAAGGGACTGTTCTTGCTCATACAGATGGAAATGTTCCTAATATAATAATAAATATTCCAGAGTTAACTCCATATTATTTCGGAAAACTTGTTTATATGTTTGAAAAGGCATGTGGAATTAGTGGATATATGTTAGGTGTAAATCCATTTGATCAACCTGGAGTTGAGGCATATAAAAAGAACATGTTTGCCCTTTTAGGAAAACCAGGTTATGAGGAAGAAAGAAAAAGGCTTGAAGAAAGATTAGGAAGATAATAACCCCAAGGGATACCTTGGGGTTATTCCTCTAATACGACTATTTCGAATTTGTCAAAGTCGATTTCTTCGATAAAGTTATCCTGTGTGAAAACAGTTTTTTTAAGATTATTAAATTCTTCAAGATTATGTGGAAGCCAGTAGGGCTTTTGAATATCTAACTTCTGAGCTATTTCAGTTATACATTGTTTAAGCTGCTGTTCATAACTTATATTTTCATTATTACTTGCTTCTTCATGCATTATAATCTTATTGTTTTTGATAACTTTACCCCATAGCCTTAACAAAATATCACCTTCCTATAGATATTTATTTGAATTATAGCATCGATTAGGTATAAAATAAAGATATAAACTTTGGAAGGTGATCGATGTGATAGTAAAAATTACAGATACTGCAATGCAAAAATTAATAGAAATTGCAAAAAATAAAAATAAAGAACCTATAATAAATATTTATATTGAAAGAGTTATATGCAATTCAATAAAATACGGTTTAGCTTTTGATGATAGTAATGAAAAAATACACAAAATTATTGGTCCTATAAAGGTGGTCATTGATGAAAAATTAAATAAATATCATAAGGAATTAGAAATAGATTATGTTTTAAAGCCCATAGAAGGATTTATCATTAAAGGATATCCTAAATTTACTAAAAGATGTTCCAGCTGCGATGGATGTTGTAGAACAACTTGACAAATTCTTATAATTTGTTATTATAACAATTAAAAGTACATATTTATACTATGAAGGGGAGGAGTAGTTGATAGCCTCAATTATAGCGAGCCGGTGGGGGTGGAAGACTGGCATTG
>JAOAEI010000138.1:284-2268 GCA_026416875.1 Caloramator sp. | reverse complement strand
AGAGTTTATCTCATCAAGCTGATGAGAAAAATCGTGGATTTGGGATACTATATCGTTAAGTTCAGTTGCTTGCTGGCTTATTCCTTTGGTTACTTCTTCAATTGAACATGCAACTTCATTTGCAGCTGTTGATATTTTATCAGTAATTATATTAAGCTCATTAGAAGCAGAATGGACATTTTTGGAAGTAGTTTTTATATTGAAAATCGATTTTCCTATTGTTTCTAAGACATTATTTAAGTCCTTTGAAATTTGTCCTATTTCATCATTATAATGAATTGGAACTCTTACTGTAAAGTCTCCTTTAGAAACATTAGCCATTAAGTTCGATATATTGTTGATAGGTTTGGTTAATAATTTTGAAATAATTAGTATTAGAAGAGGTATTGCCAGCAATGATATACATATTAATAGTAATATGGTTTTCATAATTGATTTACTAACTGCCATAATATCTTCAAAAGGAGTAGCTGAAATGAATTTCCATTTAAGATAATCGTTAGTGCTAAATATTGCGATGTATTTTTTCCCTTTATAATCAAAATCGACTTTACCGCTTTTGCTATTTAAAATTTTCTTTCCATGTTCAGTTGAAGCAATATCTTTTTTCATCAACTCCTTAGAATCAGGATGAGCTATTATCGTTCCATCGCTTTGCATAATAAATATAAATCCATTATTGCCAAGTTTAATACCCTCGACATATTTACTTGCAAGCCTCTCTAAGTCGATTGAAGCTCCTAAGATTCCTATGAATTCACCATTTTCTCCTTTAATAGGATTGCTGATAACAACCGAAGGAGTTTTAAAATTATCATCAAGCAAGGTTTCAGAAATATATGGCCTTGGCTGATAACGGCACATTTTGAAAAAATTATAGTTTGAAAAGTTTTTACCCTTCATTTCTTTTTGTTTATATGGAGTTGAAATTATTATTCCGTTTTTATCTGTTATAAATATAGAATTAATTAAATCCAAGTTTGCTAAATAGTTGTCTAATGTGTTATTTAAAATATTTTGCACATCATCGTTAGGATTTGTTTGCAATGTATAGGTGTTTCTTTTTAAATCTTCGTTGACTGAATATATAAAAATAAAATTAGAGTATTGATTCATGGCTTTGGAAATGTTGCTGGACACATAGTTTTGAAGGTTTTCTAAATTTTTATAAGCCGAGCTAAGGTTGATATTCAAGGTTTTACGATAGAGAATATCTCCAAATATGAGAAGAGGAATTATGTAGATTAAAGAAAACATTATTGAAAGCTTTGTTCTTAATTTTAAAGATCTTTTCAAAATACTCCCCCCAAGTTAACGAATTGTTTAGAAATATTATAAATTTTTTTAAAATTAAATTCAATCGTTTGCATGTCTTAAAAATATTATTTTTGAACATTTTTTGCTATAATAGTTAATAATATCTTAAAAAATTACAAAATGGGGTGAATTTGATGAGGATAGGTCATGGATATGATGTTCATAGATTAGTAGAAGGAAGAAAACTTATATTAGGTGGTGTAGAAATACCTTATGAAAGGGGACTTTTAGGGCACTCTGATGCGGATGTTTTAGTTCATGCGATAATGGATGCAATCCTTGGTGCCGCAGCCCTAGGTGATATTGGAAGGCATTTCCCAGATACAGATGAAAAATTTAAAGGTGCAGATAGTTTAAAATTATTACAGGAAGTAAAAAAAATTATTGATATAAAGGGGTATTTTATATCAAATATTGACGCTACAATAATCGCTCAAAGACCTAAGCTTATGCCATATATAGAAAAAATGAGGGAAAATATTTCAAAAATATTAGAAATAAATATAGATTGTATTAACATAAAAGCAACAACCGAAGAAGGTTTAGGCTTTACGGGAAGTGGTGAAGGAATTGCAGCCCATGCAGTGGCTTTATTGATAAATAAGGAAATATAGTTTATGAACATGGTGATATAACTTAATTAAGCCTTTTGGAGTGATGGAATGAA
>JAOAEI010000138.1:0-274 GCA_026416875.1 Caloramator sp. | reverse complement strand
TTATGAATTTAAAATCCAATTATGTAAAGATTAAGACTAAAAAAATAAAAGGGTCGATTAAGATTATTCAAATATCAGACTATCATGATAGTAAAATTCATAAAAAACAATTAGTGAAGATTATTTCAAAGGAGGAGCCAGATATTATAGTTATAACTGGCGATTTAATAGACATAAAAACCAAGACATTAGATAATGTGGCGGCTTTAATTAGTGATATAATTAAAATAAATAAAAAGATTTACTATGTTCCAGGCAATCATGAATACTATAG
>JAOAEI010000137.1 GCA_026416875.1 Caloramator sp. | reverse complement strand
AGACAGAATTCCCTACCGTTTCTATCAAGAAGTTTAAACATTTCAGGCCCAAACACTTCCCATCTTCCTGATTCCTTCCATAGTTCAGATGGTAAAAGGGCAGAACACAAAATCTCCTGTGCACCTTCTTTATTCATTTCCTCTCTTACGATCTCTTCTATTTTTCTAAGAACTCTAAGCCCAAGAGGTAAATAGTTATAAATTCCTGATGCAAGTTTTCTCATCAAAGCTGCTCTTAGCATAAGTTGATGGCTTGGTATTTCAGCTTCTGCTGGAACTTCCCTCAATGTTGGCATGAATAAACTACTTAGCCTCATTTTTCTCCCTCCTTATGTAAAATTTATATACAAAAAAGCCTTCACCCCTATAGGGCGAAGGCTTTACTCCGCGGTACCACCTAAATTTGAACTCGTTTTGGATAACGGCATAGGCCGGCATAGCTCATCGCTAGCTGCTCCAAAGCGGGTTCGGCTAAGTGAAAACCTTTCAGCCTAAGGGTTTTCTCTCTGGAAATTTAGCCTACTATTCTTTTTCACAGCATTTTAATATTCAGTTCTTTTAATAATTATATTTTTCATTTCATTTACTGTCAATATTCAACAATATTTTTAAATTTTATTTAACACAAAGATTTCATTAGTAAAACTACTGCATGGGCTGCAATTCCTTCACCACTTCCCGTAAAACCTAAACCTTCTTCAGTTGTTGCTTTTATATTAATGCAGTCTATACTTATCTCTAATGTTTTTGAAATATTTTCCCTCATTTTTTCTATGTAGGGCATAAGCTTAGGTTTTTGAACGATTATTGTAGCGTCAATATTTGATATAAAATACCCCTTTATATCAATAAGTTTTTTTACTTCCTGTAATAATTTTAAACTATCTGCACCTTTAAATTTTTCATCTGTATCTGGAAAATGCCTTCCTATATCGCCTAGGGCGGCAGCACCAAGGATTGCATCCATTATAGCATGAACTAAAACATCCGCATCAGAATGACCTAAAAGTCCCCTTTCATAAGGTATTTCTACACCACCTAATATAAGTTTTCTTCCTTCTACTAATCTATGGACATCATATCCATGGCCTATCCTCATCAAAGTCACCCCATTTTGTAATTTTTTAAGATATTATTAACTATTATAACAAAAAATGTCCAAAAATAATATTTTTAAGATGTGCAAACGATTGAATTTCATTTTAAAAAAATTTATAATATTTTTAAACAATTCTTTAAATTGGGGGGAGTATTTTGAAAAGATCTTTAAAATTAAGAACAAAGCTTTCAATAATGTTTTCTTTAATCTACATAATTCCTCTTCTCATATTTGGATATATTCTTTACAGTAAAACTTTGAATATCAACCTTAGCTCAGCTTATAAAAATTTAGAAAACCTTCAAAACTATGTTTCCAGCAATCTTTCCAAGGCCATGAATCAATACTCTAATTTTATTTTCATATATTCCGTCAACGAAGATTTAAAAAGAAATACCTACATATTGCAAACAAATCCTAACGATGATGTGCAAAATATTCTAAATAACACATTAGACAACTATTTAGCAAACTTAGATTTAATTAATTCTATATTTATAACAGATAAAAATGGAATAATAATTTCAACTCCATATAAACAAAAAGAAATGAAGGGTAAAAACTTTTCAAATTATAATTTTTTCAAAATGTGCCGTTATCAGCCAAGGCCATACATTTCAGAAACCTTGCTTGACGATAACTTTAAAACTCCTTCGGTTGTTATCAGCAATCCTATTAAAGGGGAAAATGGTGAATTTATAGGAATCTTAGGAGCTTCCATCGACTTAGAGAGGCTTGCAAGTAAGTATGTCGAGGGTATTAAACTTGGCAATAATGGATTTATATTTATTATGCAAAATGATGGAACTATAATAGCTCATCCTGATTCTAAGGAATTAATGAAAAAAGATATTGCTTCAACTGAACATGGAAAGAAAATTTTAAGCAGTAAAAGCGGTAAAGTCGATTTTGATTATAAAGGAAAAAAATACATCGCAATATTTAGCACCAACGATTATCTTAAATGGAAATTCGTTTCAGCTACTCCTTTTGAGGATATAATGACAGTTAGTAAATCAATTATGAAAACCATATTATTATTAATTTTTATATCATTGCTGGCAATACCTCTTCTAATACTAATTATTTCAAAATTATTAACCAAACCTATCAACAATATATCAAACTTAATGACTAATGTTTCTAAGGGGGACTTTACAGTAAGAGTTCCAATTCACTACAATGATGAAATAGGACAAATTTCAAAGGATTTAAATAATGTTTTGGAAACCATAGGAAAATCTATTTTCAATATTAAATCTACTTCCAAAAATGTTCATTCTGCTTCTAATGAGCTTAATACAATCACTAATAAAATATCAACAGCTGCAAATGAAGTTGCATGTTCAATTGAAGAAGTAACCAAAGGAATAGGCCAGCAAGCAACTGAACTTAACGATATAGTATCCCAAATCCACGATTTTTCTCATCAGCTTGATGAGATAAACTCT
>JAOAEI010000136.1 GCA_026416875.1 Caloramator sp. | reverse complement strand
GGAGTCCATTCCTGTTACTGCCTTTATAAGTTCAACCTTTGCATTTAAACTTTCTATATCTATATATTGGCTTTTCTTTGTGTTTCTATAAAATATTACTTTATTGCTGTCTACTATTCCTATTGGCCCTAAATTTGGAGACTGAAAGGCATTTAAACTCATCGAATTTGCCTTTGTAACTTCGCTGGCTAATAAAAGTTCGCTGTTAAAGCAAACTAATACTCCTCTTCCCTTTGCCTCTTCCGATATAGCTGTGCAAATGGAGGCTGCAAGATTATGGGGACCGTCATATCCAAGCTCAGAGCTGTTTCTCATGGCACCGGTTACGATTACTGGTTTTTCAGAATTTATGGTAAGATCTAAAAAATAAGCAGTTTCTTCAAGTGAATCCGTTCCATGGGTTACTACAACTCCTGTAATATCATCCCTATCCAAAAGACTTTTAACAAACTTTGAAAGCTCAAGCATCTTTTCAGGAGTCATGTGGGGGCCTGGAAGATTTGAAAAGGTATGGGGTTCAATTTCTGCGTAACCTTCAATTCCAGTTACCATAGCCAGAATCTCTTCTGCCGAAAGGGTAGGGACAGCTGCCTTTATCCTTGGGTCAACCTTCATGGATATAGTTCCGCCGTTGAATACTATCGCAACCTTTTTCATAAATATCCTCCTTTAAAATGATAGGCACTTTTGTATACAATATTTTAATTAAGCTATATTATATGCCTATAATAGCTTAATTTTATTATACAATAAATTTAATAAAAGAAGAATAGATAATATTTGGAATAAGGGATTGTAAAATCTAAAAAAATATTTTAAAATACTTATATACCCCACCAGGGGAAGGAGGAGTAAAATGCGTGATATTACCTTTGGAATAGTATTTTTAGAAGGTGTTGCATCCTTTTTATCTCCATGTTTTTTGCCATTGCTTCCTGTTTATCTTGCCTATCTTTCTGGGGAGGCTAAGGAAAAAAGGATGTTTAAAAATTCAATTGCCTTTATATTGGGCTTTACTGTTATTTTCGTCCTTTTAGGAGCAACGGCAAGCGGCATAGGGAAATTCTTATTATCCCATAGAGAAATATTCAATAAGATATTAGGAAGCTTAATAATCATCATGGGACTATTTTATCTTGATATTATAAAATCAAACTTTTTAATGATGGAAAGAAAATTAGAGTTTAATTTTAAAGGAGAAGGCTTTTTAAAGGGATTTTTGCTTGGTGTCGGCCTTGCCTTTGGCTGGACGCCCTGTATAGGACCTATCTTGGCATCGGTCCTTGCAATAGCTGCCAGCAAAAGCTCTCTATTATATGGCATGGTTTTACTATTAGTTTACTCTTTAGGAATAGCAGTTCCATTTATCGTTATGGCCTATTTGATTCAAAGGTTTAATATAAAAACAGGTGTATTAATGAAAAAAATAAAATATGTTAAAATCTTTGCGGGGATAATAATGATAGCAACAGGCATTATGCTTTTTACAGGGTATTTTGAAAGATTATCAAGTTTGCTTTGGAGGTTATAATTATGAATAGAAAGGTTGTTCTTATAAGTATAATAATTTTTCTTATAATTGCTATTGGAATTAGCTTTAAACTATATAAACCGCAAAATCAGAATAATAATACTATAGTAAATGAAGAAACAAAAACAGAAGGAAATTTTGCCTCTGATTTTTCCCTTCAAAACCTTAGTGGTGAAACAGTTAAGCTTTCCGATTACAAGGGTAAAGTTGTAGTTTTGAACTTTTTTGCAACATGGTGCCCCCCATGTAAGGCTGAACTTCCTGGATTTGTAAAGATGGTGGATGAATATAAGGGAAAAGACGTTCAATTTGTTTTTGTCGATATTGGTGAGGACAAAAAAACAGTTGAGGATTTTTTAAAGGCAAACTCATATAACATAGTTCCCCTTATGGACTATGATGGTAACATTGCTAATATCTATGGTGTTCGTGGTATTCCGACTACCTTCATAATAGATAAAAATTTTGAAATTATAAATCAGCATGTTGGATACATGGACGAAGGAACATTAAAGGATTTAATAGATTCTACATTAAATAAGTAAATTAGGCTCCACTTTACAGGTGGAGCTTTTTATGTTAAAAAAATATTATTAAGTTATAAAATTTTTTGGGAAAATATAGAAATGTCAAAAAGTCAAAATGTCAGGAGGCAGGCACTAATGCGCATAGATGATTTGCAGATAGATAATTTAAAGATAATCCAAAATCCTAACTGGTTTTGCTTTGGCATCGATGCTGTTCTCCTATCGAATTTTGCTAATGTAAGGCAGAGGGAGAGGGTTGTTGACCTTGGAACAGGAACAGGTATTATTCCTCTTCTTATGTATGCAAAATACAAACCAAGCAAGATTATAGGTGTTGAGATTCAAAGGGAAGTTGCTGATATGGCAAAAAGGAGCGTTGAATTAAACAATCTTTCCGATAAAATAGAGATATTTGAGGGAGACATAAAGGACTGCTTTAAAACATTAGGGGTTAATTCCTTTGATGTTGTTGTTACAAATCCTCCATATAAAAAGGTATCGACGGGACTTATAAATCCTGAGGATAAAAAGGCAATTTCAAGGC
>JAOAEI010000135.1 GCA_026416875.1 Caloramator sp. | reverse complement strand
ATATATTTGAGTGATAAAAAAAATTTAGCCCTGGCGGGCTAGTAGTTTCAAGGTCTTTAAATTATGCGCAAGGCTAGCTATATATTTATACTATATACTATATATTTCTACTTAAATCCAAAAATTCCTTCTCAAAATTTTTAATTTTTTAAAATTTTTAAAAAATAAGCCGCTCTTTAAAGAGCGGCTTATTCTACTTCTATTGCGTTTACTGGGCAGGAGCCTTCTGCCTCCTTTGCTGCATCTTCGCTGCCTGATGGAACAGGATTTGCTATAACATGGGCCTTCCCGTCATCCTTCATTTCAAATACATCTGGGGCAATCGATGGGCAAAGGCCGCAGCCTATACAGGTGTCTTGATCAACTTTTGCCTTCATACAAAAACCTCCTTTTTAGTTTTCTAAGGATTAGTTTTGCCCCTTGATATAATTTTATACCTTTCTTTACTTATATGCTATAAAAAATTCCCATTTTCCGTTATAGTTTCCTTCAATGACATAAACTGTTTTCATTCCATTAGGATCTACTACAGATATCTCTGCCTCCACACTATTTCCTGAATACTTCTTTGTGTTAATTGCTATCAAATAATCATACTCCTTTGCCTGCTGAAGAAGGACAATATTGACGCCATTTCTATTTATTCCTTCAAATATATTTTTAATATCCATTGAAGTTAAATACTTTAACGTCATAATCTCCTTTTTAAGGTCGATAGCAACGGTAATGTCGCTTTTATCTATCTTATCCAGGATAAGATTTATGGCAGAAACATAGTAATCCGGAACGTTTTGATTTCTGTTAGTTTTCAAAAGGCGTTTTATAAATTCATCCTCTATTGAGGTTGAAATATTGTAAAGCTTTCCCTCTTCATCGTAAAGATTTGCTACATTTTCTTCGTTTATCTTTGCGATGTATTTAAAGCTTGCAACCTTTTTGTTTTCTGAGTAAAAGTCGAATATAAAGTCGGGCTCAAGGTTTGAGTCATTTTGGACCTCTTTAGCCCTTAATACTTTATTTTTAAACCTTGTAATTGCTTTTTTGTCTATTATCGTGTATCTTCCTGCATATCTTGTATTGGTGATGACTATCCTTTCGATATCCTGATTTAAAAATTTATTCTTTAAAACAGGGTTTACCCCTGTGCAGGAGGTTAAAAGGAGTAAGGATAAAAGAATTAAAAGTTTTTTCAATGTATCACCTCCAATGAGGCATTAAAGTTTTGCTTTTTCTTTTATTTTATCGAGGTTTAAAAATACAAGGGCAATTAAAAGGGTTATTATGCTTATAAATTGCGATGTTGAAAGGAGGCCAACATTTCCCCTAAAGTCGCCCCTGAAAAATTCTATTATAAATCTTCCTACGCTGTATAAAAGGATGTAAAGTCCCGCAACCTTCCCGTCCCTTCTTTCCTTTTTAGAGTAATTAAGAAGGATCAGGAAAATAATAAAATTTCCAAGGCTTGATATTTCCTGTGTTGGAATTAGCCTAACCCCGTTTGGTGCAAAGGGAGATTCTTTAAATATTACACCAAAAGGCAGATTTGTCGGCCTTCCATAGCAGCAGCCGGCAAAATGACAGCCCTGCCTTCCAATGCTTTGGGCAAGGGCCATGGAAGGTGCTGCAAGGTCGAACATCTTTAAAAAGCTGATATTTTTTATTTTGCAGTATATATATCCTGCTAAAACTCCTCCAATTAATGCACCGTATACAACAAAACCTGAGGTTAACATATATAGGATTGATTTTGGATTTTTTATAACCGTTGGTGCTTCAGCTATTATATAAAGAAGCTTTGCTCCGATAAGGCCTCCTATTACGCCATAAAAGGCAAGATCGTAAATTATGTTTTTATCGTATCCCCTTTTTTCTGCTCTATAAGCTGTTAAAAGAATTGCAGATACTATAGCAACGGCCATTAAAAAGCCGTAGGTGTAAATTGTTATCGGCCCTATTTTAAAAAGTATCGGATGCATATTAATCCCCCTTAGTAATAGATTTTTTCTATTAGCGCTGCGACTATCAATATGCTTATGGAATAAAGGATTATAAAAATTCCCCTCCAAAAGCCCTCACCTTTAAACTCCTCAATGGACTCAAGCTCTGCCCTTTCTGCATAGGGATTGTAAAAGAGGTTGTAAAATCCAAACAAGGGATTTTTTCGCCTATACATTGCAATTTTAGGATCCTCATCCCGCTTAAAAAGCTGAGGAATAGATAAAATAGAAGCGAAAATCCCGACAGCGTAAAGGGATATATATATCGACTTTAAAGGATTTATGCCCTTTATAAGGGAAAATATAAATGCAAGAAGGGAAACAAGTGCCGATGTTATAAGGCTGTAAAGTAAACTTTCCTTTATCCCCTTTAAAATATATTTTTTCATACTCCACCTCCAGTGCCTGCCACTTGACATTTTGACTTTTTGACATTTCCATAAATTTACACATAATCATCTTTTTTATACTTAATTATTATACCCTAATCTATGTAATAAGTTAAGTGACAAATAAAAAAGCACGATATATTGCACATAGCAATATATCGTGCTTTGAATTACGGAACCATAACCAGGCCGGTCCATGGGTTGTAGATCATAACCCACATTCCCTTGCCGTCTATTTC
>JAOAEI010000134.1 GCA_026416875.1 Caloramator sp. | reverse complement strand
GATACTTCCCTTCATATATAACAAGTTCTATCTCAGAAACCTCACCGGAAACTAAAATTTCAAGTTCCGACGGCAATGTCCTATAACCATCATCAAGGACGACACCCTTTTTAAACTTTTTAACATCATCCTCCGTTACCCTTCCTAAAACCTTAGCGTAATATTTCTTTGGAACGTGCCTTTTGGGAGATAAAAGAAAATGATTTAGCTCCCCATCGTTTGTTAATATCAAAAGCCCCTCCGTATCCTTGTCGAGCCTTCCAACCGGCGATGGTGAAAACACTTTATATTCGTCGTCTATAAGGTCAAGGACTGTTTTCTCAACATCATCATATGTAGCTGTGATTACTCCTTTTGGTTTATTGAGCATGAGATATATAAACTCCCTGTAAAACACCTTCTCTCCCTCAACTAAAATTTCATCCTTCTCCGGATCAACATGGATGGAGCTATCCTTTACTACTTTACCGTTAACTTCAACAAGCCCATCCTTTACCATCATCTTAACTTCTTTTCTTGTTCCATATCCTAAATTTGAAAGTATCTTATCAAGTCTTTCCTTTTTCATGCTATCTCCTCCACCATTTTCATTAATATGATTTTAACCTCAAAAAAGAAAAAAGGCAATTCCAAAGGAACTGCCAAACTAATCCACAGCCTTTTCTTTTCGAATATCCTCCCTTTCAAGTAAAAGGGCAATCAGCATATTTGATATTGCAATCTTAGGAAAGGCCATTGCAATAAATCTCCTTAGCCTTTTTACCTTTTCATCCTTTTCCTCTAAATTGGCATCATAGGATATTAAATATTTTTTATCGAAGGCATTTTTCAAAAGCTCCTTGTCAAACTCAAGTTGAGTCCTTGCAAGAAGGAGCCTGTTTATCCACGGCATATTTTCTTTATAGTTTTCACTCTCTATAACCTTATGATATTCCTCTAAAACCCTTTCTGCTAATTCCTTTAAGGTATAAACCCTTTTTCTTTCAATTCCAAGCTGCTCTGCTGCGATTTCAAGCATCGCAGGAAAAACTCCCTCTAAAGAAAGCTTTCCGTTTGAATACTGCTGGATAGTCCTTATTATCTTATCCAAAATTATTTTATTTGCCGCACTTTTTCTTGCTCCTATATCAAGGCCTAAAAAGGCATACATCCTCTTTAGATAATTTATATCAAGGCTTTTTATAAATTCCTTTCCCTCGTCAAAGTCCTTGTTAGGAATAAAATAGTATTTATATCCCTTTAATTTTCCAAACACCCTCAAAGTATCAAGATAACCTATCTCAATATTTTCCTTTGACCTTTCACCATCGAATTCCAATGTTCCCCCAAGATCCTCAGAATTTTTTATCTCAATTATATTAACTCCCCTTTTATTAACCCTTTTAACTAATCCAACTCCAGAAATATCAACCATTATTATGTTTTTTATATCCTTTCTTAGCATTAAACTCAAGGGGATATTATCATAAACTCCACCATCTATAAACTTTTTATTGTCTATCTCGTGGGGTTTAAAGGCTGGGAAACATGCGCTTGCAAAAAGGTAATCTACAAGCTTTCCCTCTGGAATTTCATCCTTAAAAACCTCAACGGGTTTAAAATCTGTAAGGGAGAAGGTTACAATTCCAAGGTCTATTGGGGATTTTCTTATCTTTTCCTCATCTATAACTTTACTTAGCATCTCTTTAAGGGGGGAAACATCTAGTCCTCCGTTGGTTATTAAATTCTTTATGGTATTTATAAGCGGGATAGTCTTTTTACTTCCTTCGCCAGCTGCCACAATTTCCTTTTCAACGTTTATCACATTTTCAATGCTAATTGTTGTCCAAAGGTCATAGGCAACATCAAAGTCCCCTTGAACTATTATGGCACCGTTTAGAGCGCCAACTGAAGTTCCCGTGACAGCCTTTATTGGAACATCAAGCTCCCTAAGGGCCTTCCATACTCCTATTTCATAGGCCCCTTTTGCGCCTCCACCACCAAGGACCAAGCCAAAACCATCCATCTTCCATCCCCCTCTTTAAGGGCTAAACCCTTTCTTCAATGGATTTATATTTCTCATAATATTTCATAACCTTTTTTACATAATTAACAGTCTCATCCGGCATTTTATTTATCTCTTCTACCGTATCTACTCCTCTTTTTTGCATCCTTCCTATTCCGCCGTTGTATGCTGCAAGGGCAAGATGCTTATTCCCGTTAAATTTATTTATAAGCCCCTTTAGATATTTAACGCCGCCCTCTATGTTTTCATAAGGATCGTAGGGATTAACTCCTAATGATTTTGCAGTCTGCGGCATAAGCTGCATAAGACCTACTGCCCCTGCCCTTGATATGGCATTTGGATTAAAACCTGACTCCTGTTTAATAACTGCCTTAATAAGTGCCTCCTCAACCCCAAATTTTCTTGAAGCTTCCTTTATTGCAGCTTCTATTGAGGATATATTATTTTCTAAACCTTCGCTGCTGTCCCTTTCCTGTCTTTGCAGGTTTAACTCTTCATTCTTAACCCCTGTATCATCTTTTGATTTTATTAAACCTTCCAAAATGCTCTGGAACAAAACTTGTCCTTCAAGGCTATTTGAAGTCGACTGCTGCAGCATATAAAGTTGTAAAATCTTTACTACATCATCTATTCTCATAGACAACACCTCGACTTTATTATAGCACATTGTTT
>JAOAEI010000133.1 GCA_026416875.1 Caloramator sp. | reverse complement strand
CAATATATCTATTGCTACCTTATTATAACCGCCCTCTGGTATTATAATATCTGCATATCGTTTTGTTGGCTCTACGAATTGCATATGCATCGGGCGAACAACGTTCATATACTGATCAATCACTGAATCTATTGTTCTTCCTCTTTCCTTAATATCCCTTTGAATCCTTCTTATAATTCTAACATCGGCATCTGTGTCTACAAATATTTTAATATCTAATAAGTTTCTAATTTCTGGTTCTGCCAGAATAAGTATTCCTTCTAAAATAATTATGTCCTTTGGTTCAACCCTTATTGTTTCTTTTTTGCGATTATGAATCTCGAAATCATACATCGGCTTTTCAATCGCTTCACCATTTAGAAGCATTTTGAGGTGCTTAACTAAAAGTTCAGTATCAAAGGCATCGGGATGATCATAGTTAGTCTTTCTTCTTTCTTCTAAAGTTAGATGGCTTTGATCCTTATAATATGAATCCTGTTCAATTACTGCTATACTTTCTCCTGGTAAACTATAAAAAATTTCATTTGCAACAGTGCTTTTCCCTGAACCTGTCCCTCCGGCAATTCCAATTAAAATAGGTCTACTCATCTTTATCCCCTTTCTCCTTAACTAACATATCGTATGGTTTTAGCTTTTTATCCGTTTTTATTTTATATATCATCTGTGGATGAGGAGTAGAATCAATTTCTTCTCCATCAACATTCCACATATGCTCTAATTTTAAGGTAAAGTTATCCCCCTTTGGAGTTAATATTTCAACCACATCGCCTTTAAATATTTTATTCCTTTGTTCTATCATAGCTACTTTAGTATTTTCATCATAATCAACAACGATACCCACAATATCATGGGTTCTTATATATGAAGATGTTGAATAAATCTGCTTTTGTGGTTTACCAAAATAAAAACCCGTTGAAAATTCCCTATGGCTTGCCTTTGAAACCTCTTCAAGCCATTTAGGATTAAACTTATAATTATCCCTATCCCTAAGATAAGCATCAATTGCTTGTCTGTAAGCTTTAACAACCGTTGCTACATAATAGGAACTCTTCATCCTACCTTCTATTTTAAAGCTTGTTATTCCGCTTTCAACAAGTTCGGGAATAAATTCTATCATACACAAATCATTAGAATTTAATATATATGTTCCACGTTCATCTTCAAATACTGGGAAATATTGTCCAGGTCTTTTTTCTTCAACTAAATAATATTTATATCTACAGGGGTGAGCACAGGCTCCTCTATTAGCATCCCTATATGTCATATAATTTGATAAAAGACATCTTCCTGAATAAGATATACACATAGCTCCATGGACAAACGCCTCCAGTTCTAATTCCTTAGGAGCCATTTTTCTTATTTCTTTAATTTCCTTTAAAGATAACTCCCTTGCAAGAACAATCCTTTTTGCTCCAAGTTTATACCAAAACTCACAGGTTTTATAGTTTGTATTGTTTGCCTGTGTGCTTATGTGAACCTCCAAATCAGGTGCTACTTCCTTTACAATTGAAAAAACGCCTGGATCTGACACTATTATAGCATCTACACCTATATCATTTAAAGCTTTTATATATGAAGGTATACCCTTTAAATCATCGTTATGGGCAAAAATATTAACTGTAACATAAACCTTTGCACCATGTTCATGGGCAAATTTAAGTCCTTCCTTCATTGTATCTATGTCAAAATTATCCGCCATAGCCCTAAGGCTATAAGCTTCACCACCTATATAAACCGCATCTGCGCCATATAAAACCGCAACTTTAAGCTTTTCAAGATTTCCTGCTGGAGCTAAAAGTTCTATTTTCAACATTACACCTCCTTAATCTTAAGGCTCATTGCAAGACCATCTCCAATAGGAAGAACAACCGTTTCCAGGTTTGGATGATTTGATATAGCATCAAGATATCTTCGAAGTCTTTTTACTATTGTAATCTTTCTTCTTTTAACAAGTTCATTTGTCGCTATCATTCCTCTAAATAAAACATTGTCTGAAACCAACAGTCCACCATCTTTTAAAAGCCTTAGACAATCAGGTAAAAAATGAATATAATGTCCCTTTGCAGCATCTAAGAAAATAAGATCGAATTTACCTTCAAGCTTTGGTAAAACCTCACCTGCTTCACCAAAAATAATTTTTATTCTATCGTTAAGGTTTGCTTTATGTATATTTTCCATAGCTTTATTTAGCATCATTTCATCTCTTTCTATAGATGTGATTTTACAGTCTACAGATGCCTTAGCCATTAGAATAGCAGAATAACCTATTGCAGTTCCAACCTCTAAAATATTCTTAATGTCACTTCCTTTTATTAATATCTTTAATAGCTGTCCAACTTCCTTATGGATAATTGGAACACCATTTTTTGCAGCATAATCTTCTAACTCAAGTAGTATTTCATCCTTTTGTTGTATTAAACCTCTTATATAATCTTCGACATAGTCATAAACTATACTACTCATTTTCCCCTCCGAGCTAATAAAAATACTTATATATATTTTAACACAACTCAACTTCAAATATTTTGTTGAAATTTGTTGATATTAACTTTTTAAATTATAGCACTTAAATTCCTTTTACTCAAGCCGCAAAAGATTTATAAATCAAAAGGAGTAGTTGAAAAAACTACTCCCCTTGTTTAAATTTATCGGCTCTATGTCAATAGTTGGGGTGGACAAATTATTCAGATGCCCATCCTTGCTTGTTTTATATGGATTTTGATTAAGTTAGGAATTAAGAACTTAAATTACTG
>JAOAEI010000132.1 GCA_026416875.1 Caloramator sp. | reverse complement strand
GATTTAGGCGACCAACATCCTAATACGGTGAAATTTGTTTTTTATAAGGAAGATGAGAAGACAATAGAGGTAATGGGTTCATCTATTGGAGGGGGAAATATCCTTATAACTGAGATAGATGGTGAAAAGGTAGAATTTACTGGAGAATATCCGACTATAATTACTAAATATAAAGATAGAAAGGGTATGATAGCTGACATATCAAAATTTATTTTGGAAGTTGATGTTAATATCGCTAATATGAAGGTAACAAGAAATCCTCAAAAGATTACAACTGCAATTATAGAATTGGATGCTAAGTTGGATGATAACGTAATAAATAAAATAAAAAATATCAAAGATATGATTAATGTCGTAGCAATAAATCCGGTATAAGGGAGGATATTTCATGTATACAAAAGGAAAGGAATTAATAGATTTATCAAAAGAGACAAATAAAAAAATTTGGGAATTAGTTTTAGATTATGAATGTGAAAGAACAGGAAAAACAAAAGAAGAAGTCTTAGAAGGAATGAGAAATGTATTGAAAGTCATGATAGATTCTGCTAATAAAGGATTAAACGAAGAAGTCAACTCTATTAGTGGACTTATCGGGGGGAATGCTAAGAAAGTTGAAGATTACAGAAAAATAAAAACGATATCAGGTGAAATAATCAATAAAGCTATGGCAAGAGCATTATCTGTATCAGAAGTTAACGCCTCAATGGGTAGAATAGTTGCAGCTCCAACAGCAGGTTCTGCAGGTATATTACCGGCGGTTATAATAACAGCAGCAGAGGTTTTGGGAAAAAATGAAGATGAAATGGTAAAAGCGCTCTTTACTGCATCAGGTATAGGGCAAATAATTGCTAAGAACGCAACAGTATCAGGTGCCGAGGGAGGATGTCAGGCAGAATGTGGTTCAGCTGCAGCAATGGCAGCTGCGGCAGTTGTAGAAATGGCAGGAGGAACTCCAGAACAAGCCTTACATGCAGCTTCAATATCAATTCAAAATATTTTAGGTTTAGTATGCGATCCTGTTGCAGGACTTGTTGAGGCACCTTGTTATTTAAGAAATTCTTCTGGGGCAGTTAATGCATTAACTTCTGCTGATTTAGCTTTAGCTGGTGTAAAAAGTATCATCCCCTTTGATGAAGTTGTAGATGCTATGTATAAAGTTGGAAAGGCTCTTCCCTTTGAATTAAGGGAGACAGCCTTAGGTGGAATAGCTTCAACTCCTACAGGGCAAAAATTAATGAAGGATATATTTGGAGAATAAATATTTACAAATAATAATTTAATATGATAAAATTAAATTAACAAAAGATAAAGGGGGATTAGTATGGCAATATTTAAATGCACTGTTTGTGGAGAAACAAAAGAAGGTAGATGTAAACCTGCAAAATGTCCAAAGTGTGGTGCTCCAAAGGATAAAATAGAAAAGCAACAATAATCTGGCATGGGATTCCCATGCCTTTTATATTAACCAATATCCGAATATTATTATAAGATATGATGCTAATAAAATGGCGCCTTCTAGCCAATAGCTTTTTCCATCTTGAAATACAAAAAATGATAATCCAATAGAAATTATCAATATAATAAGCTCATAGAAACTATAGACTAAAGTTAAAGGAAGCCCTAATAAATAGGCAATAATTACTATAGTTGGGAGTGTAAATAATAATAGTTGCATGCTTGATCCTATTGATATTTCTATAGATAGATTTATTTTATCTTTAAGGGAAGCATAAATCGCTGTAATATATTCTGCAGCATTACCTATTAGAGGCATTATTATTATTCCAATTATTTTTTCAGGAATTTTAAAGTTTATAATTGCCGTATTAATTAAATTTACTAAGTGTTCGCTTAAAGCATATGCTAATATTATAAGAATGAAAATACAAATAAAATTTGTTCTTTTTATGTTATTATAATTATTATTTTCGTCAGATTGAACTAAAAATAGGTTTTTATGTGTTACTAAGGAAAATATAAGGCCTAATAAATATATAAGTATTAGAATTATTGCTATATAAAAGCTAAAAATATAAGATTTTTGAGTACTTAATTTCCCTTGAAAGGAAATTGTAGAGGCGATGATTAGACTGCTAAGGGCCAAAAATAACAAAGAAAAATTAGTTCTTGCTATTATCTTATTAAACTTTTGTTCCTTATACTTAATCCCACCAAACAAAATGCTCAATCCCAATACTAATAACATGTTTCCGATTATTGATCCTAGTAATCCGCTTTTTACTAAATCTATCAAATTATTTTTTAATGCAAATATACTAATAAATAGTTCCGGTAGATTGCCTGAGGTTGAACTTATTAAGCCACCTACCTTTTCACCTACTAAAGATGATAATATATTTATTTCTTTACTAAGTTGTATAGCTACAATCATTAGCAAACAAAATGTAGCTGATAAATTAAAAATGAATATTTTATTTAACCATGAGATAATAAAAATGATTAATAAGATCAGCGAGACTATTTTCTTCATAATATCACCTTTATATTATTAAAAGATGCCTTGTGTCTAAAGGACACAAGGGCATATTTCATTTATTTATTTCTTCTTCAATATATTCCTCATCTATTTCTTTATATAAGTCTTCTTCTTTATTCTCCTGTGAGTTTCTTGCTAAATTTTCAAAAGTATTTACTTTTTCGTTTATCAATAGCTCAAGGGGAACCCATGCTATCATACATTTTTTCATATAATCACTTCCTATTTGAAGTTTTCACAGTAAATTTCATAAAAGCTT
>JAOAEI010000131.1 GCA_026416875.1 Caloramator sp. | reverse complement strand
ACATAAAGGAAAAGGGAGAAAAAATCGAAGCAGAATTTTATGTAGTATCAGAACAGAACAACAAGAAGATTACAACAAAGCCACAAGAAGCACGTGGTGGTGGTGTTGTTGATATTATATCCTTAGCTATAAGAATTGCTATGATGGAAATTCATTATCCTAAAATAGAAGGACCATTAATTTTGGATGAGCCAGCTAAACATGTAAGTGAGGATTATATAGTAAATGTGGCAGAATTTCTTAAGAATGTATCTACCATGTTCAATCGTCAAATCATTATGGTAACACACAACTCGCATTTGTTAGAAAGTGGAGATTATGTTTATAGAGTTACATTAAATAATGGAGTTAGTATTGCTGAAAAAATTAAGGGAGAAATAAAATAAATTTTTAATATATATGGAAATTTTTTTATTATTATAGTAAAATCATTATAAGTTCTTTTTTCTTGCATTAATTAATTAGGCCATGATATAATAATGTTTGGTAGGCATTTCCTAAGCTAAAGGGTCATGAGAAGTTTGGCACGTTTATATGCTTCAAGAAAGAATAATTGAATTTATATTCTTTTTGTATAAATTCAACAAAAGTTTAAGCACAAGACAAAGGAGGTGTAATTATTCAAACTACAATTACAATAATTTTAATTCCAACTGTTGGAGCAATAGCTTTTTTAGCTGGATATATAGTTAGAAAAAATATTGCTGAGCGTAAGATTAAAAGTGCAGAAGATGAAGCAAAAAGGATAATATCTGAAGCAGAGAAACAAGCAGAATCTAAAAAGAAGGAAGCTGTTATAGAAGCTAGAGAAGAAGTTCACAAACTAAGGAATGAATTTGAACGCGAAGTTCGTGAAAGAAGAAATGAATTGCAGCGCATGGAAAGAAGATTAATATTAAGAGAAGAAACATTAGATAAAAAAGTTGAGGCACTAGAACTTCGTGAAGAAAATCTTAACAAAAAGCAGCAAGAAATAGAGCAATTACAAAATGAAATTCAAGAACTTTATAAAAAGCAGCATGAAGAATTAGAAAAAATCGCAGGGCTAACTTCTGAAGAAGCAAAACAGATAATACTTAAAAATGTAGAAGAAGAAGTTAAGCATGAAGCAGCAATGCTAATTAAAGAGATAGAAACGAAGGCAAAAGAGGAAGCTGATAAAAAGGCTAGAGAAATTATTTCATGTGCAATACAAAGGTGTGCTGCAGATCATGTTGCAGAAACGACTGTTTCAGTTGTTACTCTACCTAACGATGAAATGAAGGGTAGAATAATAGGTAGAGAAGGAAGAAATATAAGAACATTAGAAACTTTAACAGGCATCGATTTAATTATAGATGATACCCCTGAGGCTGTTATTTTATCAGGATTTGATCCTATAAGAAGAGAAATAGCAAGACTTGCCCTTGAAAAACTAATTGCTGATGGTAGAATTCATCCAGCAAGAATTGAAGAGATGGTTGAAAAGGCAAGAAAAGAAATCGATAATGAAATAAGAGAACAAGGTGAACAGGCAGCTTTTGAAACAGGAGTTCATGGCCTACATGGTGAACTTATAAGACTTATAGGAAGATTAAAATATAGAACAAGTTATGGTCAAAATGTTTTGAAACACTCAATTGAAGTTGCATATTTAGCAGGGCTTATGGCTGCAGAACTGGGAGCAGATGTTAATTTAGCAAAACGTGCTGGACTTCTTCATGACATAGGTAAAGCAATTGACCATGAAACTGAAGGACCACATGCACTTCTTGGAAGTGAACTTGCTAAAAAGTATAATGAATCTCCTGCAGTAATAAATGCAATTGCAGCACATCACGGGGACGTTGAACCAATGACAGTTGAAGCTGTTCTTGTGCAAGCTGCAGATGCTATTTCTGCTGCAAGACCAGGAGCTAGAAGAGAAACTCTTGAAGCATATATTAAACGTTTAGAAAAGCTTGAAGAGATAGCAGACTCCTTTGAGGGGGTTGAAAAATCATATGCTATTCAAGCTGGTAGAGAAATAAGAATAATGGTTAAACCAGAGCAAATTAGCGATGATGAAATAATTCATATGGCAAGAGAAATAGTAAAGAAAATAGAAAGTGAACTCGAATATCCAGGACAAATTAAAGTAAATGTAATACGTGAAGTAAGAGCAATAGAATATGCAAAATAAACCCCAAAAAATTTGGGGTTTATTTTATTTTTTTAGAAGGATTTTCAAAATTTTTGTAGAATTAATATATTAGACAAAATAATAGATTCTCAAGGAGGTATTATAATGGAAGTGTTAAAGGTTTCAGCAAAGTCAAATCCAAATTCAGTTGCAGGTGCTCTAGCTGGAGTTATAAGAGAAAAGGGATCTGCAGAAATACAAGCAATTGGTGCAGGAGCAATTAATCAAGCTGTTAAAGCTGTAGCAATAGCAAGAGGTTTCGTTGCTCCAAGCGGTATCGATTTAGTATGTATCCCAGCATTTACAGACATAATAATAGAAGGAGAAGAAAGAACTGCTATTAAATTTATAGTTCAACCAAGATAATTTTTTAAAAGGGCTTTTAAAGCCCTTTTATTATTTAGGTAAAGTATACATAATATATGTTATAGCAACTAAGAAATTATGAAGGATTTCTTTCAAAATAATGTAGACATATGCAGAGTTTCATGCTATATTAAAAATAAATAGACATTTAAGATTTATTTTAGAGATGAGCATAATTAATAAAAAATAAAGTGACTAATGTTAAATAGTTCCAATTTTAAAGAAGTGCAGCTAAAATAATTTAAATTAAACTTAGATTAGCATCAAAAAAAGCCAAAAAAGGGCAGACTACCCCCTTGGTAAAATTGATGCTTAAAAATTAATTAAATATGACTAATTTAAGATATTCTTCTAAAGCCT
>JAOAEI010000130.1 GCA_026416875.1 Caloramator sp. | reverse complement strand
AGTCGCAATTAACACAGTTACATCTGCAGAATTTGAACTTGAAAGGGCTATAGATGATATTTCTATCAAAGAAAAAGAAGAAAACAAAATTTATGAAAAGCTGAAGGAAATTAAGCAAAGGGTTTATGAGTTTACTAGTAAAATAAACCTTAATACTGACCTTGAAACATATAGAAATGCCTTAGATGCCTCAAGGGAATATAGGGAACTTTTATATGAACTTGAAAACCTTCATAGAAGATTCCTTCAAAACATAGAAAACCTAAAATCAGCAGAAGAAAACATGAAGCTTCTTCAGGAGGATATTGAGATTATAATATACGACCTAAGCAATATAGATAGAAGACTAAAGGAGCAGGAGCTACTACTTAATTCTTTAAATGAACAGCTCAAAATTTCAAATTATGAAGAAATAAAAAATGAAATCGAGGACTGTATTAAGAATCTCAAGGAAATTCCTTCCCTTATAGAAAAAGAAGTTGAAAAAAAGGCAAAAGAGGATGAAAGATATTCAAAGGCAATAAATGAATTAGAAGAGATCGATAAAGAAATAAAAAGAAAGGAACTATTAATCAACCTTCACCAAGATGCCTTTAAAGAAGAATATTTGTTAGGATTTATAGAAACGCCAAAGGATGAAGAAATAATAAAACTTGCCCAAAGGCTTTTAAAAGAAATAAAACAGGAGGATAAGCAAAGGGAGGATTATATAAACAGTCTTTATTCTAAATTTAACGAAAACAGCCCATATCTTAGGGAATATATTTTAAAGATAGATACTTTATTCGAGAAGAACTTAGACACAGAAGATGAGGAGATAAAACAAGCACTATCAAAATCAAAGCGCCTTGCAATAAGAGGAAAGGTTAGAGGAAGGGAAGTTGACCTTTACGATCTAATAGCATTTATAGAAGAAGGAATCAAAGAAAACGAAAACCTTTTAAGGGAAAGCGACAGACAGCTTTTTGAAGATATACTAGTAAACAACATTAGCAAGAAGATAAGATCAAAAATATACCACGCACAGGAATGGGTTAAAAAGATGAATAAACTAATGGAGTCGATGGACACATCCAGTGGCCTTTCCTTCAGCCTAAGGTGGAGCAGCAAAAAAGCCGAAGGTGAAAACCAGCTTGATACAAACGAGCTTGTGGATCTTTTAAAACAAGAAGGCAGCATAATGAAAATCGAAGATCTAAATAAGCTTTCTCAGCATTTTAGAGCAAAGATTAACGAGGCAAGAAGGATGCAAGAGGAATTAGGTAAAACAAAATCCTTCCATAGTATTATAAAGGAAATTTTAGACTATAGAAAATGGTTTGAGTTTAAGTTATACTATAAACGTTCGGGACAAAACGCAAAGGAACTTACCAATAATGCATTTTATCAATTTAGCGGAGGAGAAAAGGCAATGGCTATGTATGTTCCGCTATTTTCAGCGGTATATGCAAGGTATGAGGGAGCAAGACCAGATTGCCCAAGGATTATTTCCCTTGATGAGGCCTTTGCTGGAGTCGATGAAAGAAACATAAGGGATATGTTTAGACTTTTAACGGAACTTGAGCTAGATTTTATCGTAAATTCACAGATACTTTGGGGAGATTATGATACTGTTCCTTCACTTTCTATATGCGAACTAATAAGACATAACAATGCAGATTTTGTCACTGTAATAAGATACCATTGGAACGGTAAAGCTAAGGAACTTATTTGTTAGGGTGATTTTATGGATATGATACATGAAGAGTGCCTAAAATATTTTAAGTCAAATAAAGGTTACATGAGGTTATTCGTAAAAATAAAGGAAAAGTATAGGACACTTGGCTATTTAGGCGGATCTATTAAAATTGAAAACTTAACCCCTGAAGAGCAGGAGACTCTTTCAGGGTTTTTTAAAAAGAATTTCTACAACAAAAAAAGCACAACGATAAAAATCGAAAATTTTCTAAAGGCTTTAGATAGCACAAGATTTAGTGGAGTTGACTTTGAAAGGATTTTAATGGAGTATTTTGATGAAACTATAATTTCAAAAAAAGAGGAGCAAAATAAACTTGAAACGGAAAAGGAAAAATTTTTTAACGATATTTTAATTCGTTTTAAAGGAACTAAGGCGGAGGATTGGATAAAATATATCTTAATAAATAAAGAAAACGCATACAAATTAATTATTCAAAAATACGAAAGGGACAAATTAAGTCTTAGAAAAACTTTAATACTAATTGCTGAGGCAATAAATAAACTAAGCTTTGATGTAAATAAAACAGAAAGACTTGCTATTTTTTCATCGAATATAAGCAAAAACCCCCATACATTTGACATTGATAGGGATGAGGGAAGACTTTTGCTTTATGGAATATCATACTTTTTAAAGGAACACTATCCTGAAAATGCGCAAAAAAGGGCAGAACTTTTATACAAAGCAGGGATAATAGACGATGAGGTGTCAAACTACACAATAGCAAGCGGGCTTTTAGCTTATAAGGATGGAAAATTGCATGAGGGATGGGAAGGATTTTACAAATCCTATGAACCCATGCAGATATCCTTATACAACTTATCAAGAGTTGACAAAATCATCGCGCCAAAAAGAATAGTATATATTTTCGAAAATCCAACTGTGTTTAGTGAAATATTGGAAAGGACAAGGGACAAGAAGCCAGCTTTAATTTGCACGTATGGACAAATAAAACTTGCCAGCAAAGTTCTTCTTGATAAATTAATCGATAACGTTGACAATATATACTACTCCGGCGATTTTGACCCAGAGGGATTACTTATAGCCGACAAGTTAATACAAAGATATGGCAAAAAAATAACCCTATGGCACTACGGAATAGACGACTATAAATCCATAATATCAAATAAAAAGATCAGCCCCCAAAGGCTTAAAAAATTATCAAACTTAAAAACAAAAGAACTAATTACTTTAGCAGAAGAAATCCAAAAAACAGGTCTTGCCGCCTACCAAGAGCTTTTAATCGATAAATATTTAGGGACGGTTCATTAAAATTATAAATTTTTTTCCCTCGAAAATTAATAAAACTAATGAACCGTCCATTTATGTCAATATTTTTTAAAAATGTCACCTAAAAATAATAAAAAATTAAGTTAATTATCGCATAAAAATGTCACTTT
>JAOAEI010000012.1 GCA_026416875.1 Caloramator sp. | reverse complement strand
TTTGATTATAAAACTTCTATTTTTTTTGTCAAGAATTATTTTTTACCTAAACAGTAAAATATATTATAATTATAATACAACTAAAATTTAAAATAAGGATTGTGATAAAATGCAGCATATTTTTAAGCTAATTATAACTATAGTAACTGGATTCATAACTGGAATATTTTTTGCTCTTCCCCTAGGTCCTGCTGGGCTTGAGTCCATTAAACAAACTTTAAAAAATGGGATAAAAGAGGGAATAAAGGTTGCCCTTGGTGCTGTAAGTGCCGATGCTTTAGATTTAATTTTTATAAATGTAGGTCTTTTTAATCTTTTTAACGACAATAGAAAGTTAGAAGCAATGTTTTTTATAATATGCGGTCTTTTAATTATAGTATTTGCAATTTTAGATTTTAATAAAGTAAAAAATGATAATTTTATAAAAAAATACGATTCAATGCCATTTTTAAAAGGTTTTTTCCTTGCCTTTTTTAACCCGATGACCCACTCTTTTTGGATAACTGTTAGTGGAACTATCATTCATAGATTTAGCGATAACGGAACATTAGTTTATTACTCGTTTTTGGTATTTTTAATATTAGGTATGGCTGCATGGTTTGTTTTTCTAAACATTTTAGCATTAAAGGGATTTAGAAGATTTATAGAAGGAAATGATAGAAAAACTGAAAGGGCAATGGCCTTTGTTATGTTGATAATAGGAATAGGTTTTTTAATCTACGGCGGCTTAAAAATAATTAAATTTATGTGATATAATAAATGATGTAGAATTTTCGGGGGGATGGGTATGGCAAGGCAAAATGGAATAACTATTGAAGAAGTTTTAAGGATGGATTGCATGAAAAATTGTAGGATTATAGCTGGATATGGAGGAATAAAAAACACGGTTTCAAGGGTAAATATTATGGCAGATCCTGATATTTTAAACTGGGTTAGCGAAGGAGAGCTTTTATTAACAACAGCATATGCTCTAACAAGTGATGTAGAATTTCAAAAAAAGTTTATATTATCCTGTAGCCAAAAAAAACTTTCAGGTCTTGGAATTAAAATTTATCCCTATATAGAAAGATTAGATGAATCTGTCTTAGAGCTTGCAAACAGCATTTCCTTTCCTATAATTGATCTTTACTATGCAACTCCCTTTTCAGAGATAATAACTCCCATATTTAAAGAGATTTTCAACAAACAGACGATACTCCTGCAAAGGCTAGAAAACGTCCACGAGAGTATGATGAATATAATGCTAAAGGGTGGAAGCATCGAGGAGATTATCAACGTAGTATATGAAAACATAAAAAACCCTGTTATTCTTAGGCTTAATTACCCTGAAAAAAATATTTTAAAACTTGATGGAGTAGAAGATGATATAAAGGATAAGATAAAGAAAAATTTTGAAGAATTTTACAGCAAAAGCAAAGGAACATTAGAAAAAAAATTCTATGAATCGGTAGAAAGAATTCAAGGAAAAAATGTTATAAGGATGGTTATGCCTATTGTAGTTAAAAATACAGTTTACGGCCATATTTTTTCCTGGGCAATAAATACTCCTCTTGGCGGATTTGATCTTTCAGTTTTGGAGATCGCTGCAACGACAATGGCTGTAGAGATACTTAAACTATTATCCTTAAGGGAGGCCGAAAATACTCACAAAATTGAATTTATTGAAGACCTCTGTTCAAATGACGAAAAAAGAAAGGAAAAGGCAGAAGGAAGCTTTAGCATTTATAATTTTGGCCCTGAGGATATCTACTGCTACATAATAGTGAAAATAAAAAGAAGCTATAAAAAAGCGGATTTAAATTTATATAGTGATAATATTTATCTTTCAAATATATTAGAAGAAATTCTATCTAAATTAAAGTTAAATGGATTGGTAGCTACCCGAAAGGATCAAATCGACATATTGCTTTGCTTTAAAAGGGATGAAGATGTAAAAAGAAGGATAAATACCTTTAAGGATGAAATATTAGACCTTTTCAGCAAAAGAATATTCTTGGAATATAAAATAGGTGTAGGAAGGTGTTTAAAGGGAGTAAAGAACATTGAAAAGAGCTTTAAGGAGGCACAAAAATCTATTAGGGCAGTGGATATTTTAAATGATAAAAATATAATATCATATGATAATCTTGGGATTTATAAGCTTCTTTGTAATGAAGATATAAAAGATGAAATAACGGATTTTTATAGGTCAACAATAGAAGTTTTAGATGAATACGATAGCAGAAAATCTACTGAATTTGTAAAAACTTTAAAGACTTATTTTGAATGCAACGGAAATTTAAAAAGGATGTCAGAAGTTTTATATACCCATTATAATACTATACTTTATAGACTCCAGAGGATAAAAGAGATTACAGGCCTTGATGTAGAAAGGGAAAACGATAGGCTTTGCCTCCATTTAGCGCTTAAAATAAGGGATGTAATTAAAAATTAAAAGATTTAGCAGCAATAGCACATCTTCTTGAGAATAAACAAAAATATTAAAATAGAAAGAATTCTATTAATGTCAACCCTTCCTTTACAGGGCCTGTGGGAAGCTATGCAAAGGCAGCTTAAGGATTTTATTAAATCGGCCATTGCCTTTTCCTTGCAGGCATAGGCATTGACTAATTGTTTTGTAAGAAGAACCCTCTTTTCAATGGGGTAAACATCTTTTAATTCACTAGAAATATTGCAAAAAAGGCAGCTCAGACATTCGGCTATCTGTGCCTCTGAATTTAAAATGCTCTCTATGGATTCTTTTATTTTAAATTCCTTTGATTCAAAAGGATAGTTCATTTCCATATTCATAACTCCTTTTAATTGATTATGTATGCTGCCCTCAGGGCAGCTATTTTTTACATTCTAAACATTTACATACATCAAAAGGACTAATTCCTAAGTCAGCGGCCTCCTTTTTTGCAACGGCTTTTATTATGTCAGCAATAGCCTTTTCTTTTACGGTATAGCCGCAGAGAATTGACTTTAACAAAGAAATTTGTTTTTTAATCTGATTTATATCATCAGGATTTGTTAAGGTTTGCTCAAGGGATGGTTTTAAAACGTTACAGAATAGCCAGGCAAGCCCTTTAAGCTCATTGGCAATAGCAGCCGTTATAGCTTCCATAGATTCAAGGTCTATATTATTTGGTTCTATTGCAGGCATATTATTCCCTCCATTTTATAAAATTTAGCTATTTTTGTTAACAACAGCATTCATCTTTACCTTCTGGGACTAGCCCCTTTATTAATCCAAGTTTACATGCAATGGCATTTATAATCTCAGCTATCGCAAATTCTTTGCAGGCATAAGCTAAAAGCAATTTTTTGATTAAAGATGCAATTTCGGGAGTTAAAGGTAAAACATTAGAACCGTTGGTGAGAAGCTTATAAATGTTGTAAAGCAAAGATGGAGAGCTTGGGGTAGGATTCTCAGAGGATGTTGGTTTATATAAAAGGTTACTTAAACAAGTTAAAATACCTGATTCGGCTTTAGCAATGGCATCGATGCTCTCAAATTGAGTCAATATTTCTTCTGGGATGCTGTTTTGGGACATACATATTCCTCCTTATCATTATTTCTTAGTGCTACTAATTTTGGCATACCTTTTTTATAAGAACAGATGCATTAACGCTTTTAGGTTCATTTTGCTGAGTTTTATCGAGGGTAACGTCCTTTAAAACTAATATTCTTAAAACGGTATTTGGAACAGTAATTTCAATTAAGCCTTGACCGTATATAAACTGGCTTGCAGCGTTATTTTTGTAGGTATATTGAGGTAAAACAGGCTGAGGAGTGTTGTTAACAACAAGCTGAATCCCAACGATTGAACGGCTCTGGCAGTTTAAATAAAATGTTACCTTGTAAAGTCCAGGAGAGCTTATCGTTATATCAGTAGGCGAAGATGCTTGAAAGCCTATTCCACCCCTTAAAACTGCCCCTTGAAACGCAATGGCTGAACCTTCATTAAAATTAACAAAATCGCTTCCTTCTAACCTATATATATATCCAGCATCACAAGCAGCTGCTTGACCATTTCCGTTTTCCTCCTTTTCCTCTTCACATAGGAATTTAAAACACCAGTCAAGGTAGTTACCGCAAAAACATTTGTTTAAGCCCATAATCTTCCCTCCAATTGAAAAAATTACTAACCTACTATTACATTATGAGGTGCATTTACTTATTGCTACAAAAAGCAACAAAAAAGAAACCCAATTGGGTTTCCTATTCCTCTATTAATGCTATTGCCCTTATTGGTGATCCTGAACCGTCCCTTATTTTAAGGGGAAGACCAAAGTATAAAAATCTTTTGTTAACAAGTTTATCAAGATTACACAGGTTTTCTGTATTGGTTATGTTATATTCTCCACATACAAGGTGGCCTGAAAAATCTAAATCATCAGGGTGGTCGATAGATGGAGCATCAACTCCTATGTTTACAACTCCAAGTTCAGCAAGGAATTTTGCAGCATCATAGCTAAGGCCTGTATATTCTGTTTGCCATTTTTCAGTTCCAAAGTTTCTGTCATAGTGTCCTGTATATAAAAGAACTATATCTCCCCTTTTAATTTCCTGCCCTGAATTTTTTATTGCCATTTGAAGGTCCTTAACTTCTATGTATCTTGATGCAGGAACGAAGGATACGTCTATACAAACGGCACTCCCAAAGAAATATTCTAAAGGCATCTTTTCAATTGTTGCACCTGTAGGTTTATATTCCCAAACAGCGTCGCAGTGGGTTCCGCCGTGTTCGCTTATAAGCAAATTTCTTGCCGAAAAGCCTAATGTTTTGCTGCCTGTCTGTTTCATATTTTCTTCATGTGTCATGTTAACCATTATAAATGTCTTTTGATGCATTGGGAAAACTGACATGCCTTGATATATTTCTTGAGATAAATCTATTACTTTAAACGGCAATAAAAACACCCCCCAAAATGAATTTAATTTTAATTATACTCCTTTCAATTATAAATATTACACAAAAATACAAGGGGAATTTTGTAAAAATCGACATGGATATTATGAAAATTCTATAAAGGTTTTTAGAAATATTTATTGAAATCTTTTTATAAACATGTATTTTGAAGGGGGGATAAAATTGGCTGAAAAGAAATATGTTCTAGCCGTTCCAAACTTTAGCGAAGGAAGAAGAAAGGAAGTTATTGAAGCCATAGTTGATAAGGTAAGAAATGTTGAGGGTGTAAAGCTTATAAGCTACGAACCTGAATATGACTTTAACAGAACTGTTGTGACAGTAATAGGGGAACCAGAGCCTTTAAAGGAAGCATTACTTAATATGGCAGGAAAGGCTTATGAGCTTATTAATATGGAAGAACAGCAGGGTTCACACCCAAGGATAGGCGCCCAGGATACAATTCCTCTTTTCCCATTTAGAAATATTAAAATTGAAGAAGTTATTGAGCTTGCAGAAGAAATAGGAAAGGAAATTTATGAAAGATATAAGGTTCCTGTTTATTTCTCAGGGAAAAATGCAAGAAATGAATTTAGAAAATCCATATCAAATATAAGGGAAGGACAATACGAAGGATTAAAGAAGGTTGCACATACAGAGGAAAGACGTCCAGACATTGGACCTGCAGCACTACATCCTACGGCTGGTGCGACAATAGTAAGTGCTGACTATGAAGGATTAACTGCATATAACGTATTCCTTGCAACTGAAGATTTAGACATTGCAAAGAAAATAGCAAAGGCAGTAAGGGGACCAAGTGGAGGTTTCTCAACTGTGAGGGCGGTTGGAATTAAGTTCCCAGAAAGAAGCGGTGTTGTTGTTTCAATGAATATGTTTGATTGCGGTTTAACTCCACTTTATAGGGCATATAACTTTATAAAGTCTGAGGCTGCAAGATATGGTGTGCAGGTTACAGGCTCAGAAATAGTAGGTCCAGTAAAGCTTGATTATCTTTTAAATTCCCTTGAATATTTCTTAGGCCTTGAAAACTTTAGAAAGGAACAAATAATCGAATATCATTTAATGGATTAAAGGGGGATAAATTATGAGGTATGATTTAATCGTTAAAAATGCAAGGATTCCAAAGGGGGACGACACAGTTTTAACTAACATCCTTGTTAAGGATGAAAAGATTGCAGGCTTTATTGACAACTTAGAAGGCATCGAGGCAGATAGCATAATCGATGCAGAAGGCCATTTAACTTTACCAGGATGTATCGACTCCCATACCCACTACATGGACCCTGGATTTACCCACAGAGAAAACTTCTTAACAGGAACAAGCGGTGCAGCAGTTGGTGGTGTTACAACTATAATCGATATGCCATGCTGTTCTGTTCCATCAGTAAGAGGAGTTGCAGAACTTCACAACAAGATAAACGCTATAAAGGACAAAGCTATAGTTGACTATGCTATGTGGGGTGGAGTTACTGGAGAGGATGTTAGAAATAAGAACTTAAAAATAATAGAAGAACAGGCTGCTGAAGGTGTTGTAGCCTTCAAAGTTTATATGACTCCATCGGTTCCATCATATCCAAGGGTTACTGACCCTGAAATGCTTGAAATATTTAGAGAAGTTGCAAAGACAGGCCTTCCAGTTGGAGTTCATGCTGAAAACTTTGCAATTTGTGATTATATGGTTCAAAAGTTTAAAGAAGAGGGCAGAATGGATCCACCAGCGTGGGCAGAGGCAAGAATGGAACTTGCTGAAAAGGTTGCAATTCAGCTTTGCATAAGCTATGCAGAGGAAACAGGAGCAAGATTCCACGTAGTTCACATGTCAACAGGAATAGGAGCAAAGCTTGTTAAGGAAGCAAAAATGAAGGGGGTTGATGTTACATCAGAAACTTGTCCTCATTACCTTACATTAAATTATCAAGAACATATGACTAAGTTTAAACAGTTTGTAAAGATTGCACCTCCAATAAGAACAAAGAAGGACAACGAAGAATTATGGCAGGGACTTCAAGATGGCAGCGTTGACTTTATAGCTACAGACCACGCACCATATGAAATTCCAACTGAAAAGGACGCTCCAGGCATGACAATTTGGACTGCCTTCCCAGGAATTCCAGGAACAGAGACTATGGTTCCAATCATAGTTAGCGAAGGATACAACAAGGGAAGAATATCCCTTTCAAGATTAGTTGAAATATTATCAACAAATGCAGCAAAGCACTATGGACTCTATCCAAAGAAGGGTGCTTTAATGATAGGTTCAGATGCTGACTTTACAATAATAGACCTTAACAAAGAATGGGTAATTGAAAAGGAAAAGATGCAGTGCCTCAATAAATACACTCCATTTGACGGAATGAAATTAAAGGGTAAAGTTGTAAAGACTGTTGTTCGCGGAAAACTTGTATATGATGAAGAAAAGGGAATAGTTGGAGAACCAGGATACGGTAAGTGGATAAAGAGACAAAGCATTCAAAAGCTTGACAGAGTTATCAAATTCTAAAGGAGGATTAATATGCCAAGACATGCAATTTTAGTTATAGATATGTTAAACGATTTCGTTGGTGAAAAGGCAACTTTAAGATGCCCAGGAGCAGACCTTATAGTTCCTAATCTTCAAAAGCTCTTTAAGTGGGTTAGAGAAAGAAGAGCAAATGGAAAGGACGAAGTTCAACTTGTTCATATCCAAGAAGCCCACAGAAAGAACGATGCAGACTTTAGAGTAAGACCAGTTCATGCTGTTAAGGGAACTTGGGGTTCAGATTTTATCGACGAATTAAAGCCAGAGGGAGATGAATATATAGTTCAAAAGAGAAGACACTCAGGCTTTGCGTATACAGACCTTGACCTATACTTAAGGGAAGAAAATATAGATACTGTTGTATTAACAGGAGTTTGGACAAATGTGTGTGTAAGAAGCACAGCATCAGATGCTATTCACCGTGCATATAAGGTTATAGTTTTATCAGATGGAACTCAATCAAAGACTCAAGAAATGCATGAATCAGGACTTAGGGATCTTAGCCTTTTCTCTAAGATAATGACAATCGATGAGTATATAGATGCATGGGAAAAGGGAATAGATCCATGGACAGGAGCTGGAGATAGGGAAAATAAAGTTGAATAATGGGGCAGGGCAATCTGCCCCTTTGTCCAATATTTAAGTAAAGAGTGGTGCTTATGAGGCTTATAGTTGGTATTTCAGGCGGAAGCTGTGTAATATATGGAATAGGTCTTTTGAAGGTTTTAAAGGAGCTAAACATCGAAACCTATCTTGTTGTATCCACGATGGGGGAATATGTTTTAGAACATGAGTGTGGATATAATCTGGAAGATGTTAGAAGGCTTGCAAGCTACTCATATGATAACAAGGATTTAAGTGCAGCAATTGCCAGCGGTTCCTTTAAAACCGATGGAATGATTATTGTTCCGTGTTCCATGAAGACATTATCAGCGGTTGCAAATGGATATTCAGAAAGTCTTTTAACAAGGGCTGCTGATGTTTGTATAAAAGAAGGAAGAAAATTAATCCTTGTTCCAAGGGAAACCCCCTTGAGTCCTATTCATCTTGAGAATATGCTAAAGCTATCAAAAATAGGAGTTAAAATAATGCCTGCCTCTCCAGCCTTTTATAATAATCCAAGATCCATTAGCGACCTTGTTGCCTTTATGGTTGGAAGGATACTTGATCAATTTGATATAGAGCATAGCCTCTTTACAAGATGGGGTGAACAAAATGGATAGGCAGATGTTAAGATATGAGCTTAATAAAATAAAACAAATGGGGCTTTTAATGGAAGTTAATAATGAGGTGGACCCCAAGTTTGAGCTTGGAAGCATCCTAAAAAAATATAAAAACAGAAGGCCAATTATATTTAATAAGGTAAAGGGTTATAAGATGCCTGTATGCGGTGCCCTTTACACCGACAGGGATGTTTTATTCAAACTTTTAGGTATAAAACACGAAGAAAGAATATTTAAACTTATGGAGGCAATTGCAAATCCAAAGCCTGTAAAGCTTTTAAACTACGGGCCTGTTATGGAAAACATAATTACAGGAAATTTGGATGTAAGATCACTTCCTAATCCATATTTCCATGAAAAGGATTCCTCTACATACATAACGGCTGGAATGTTAGTTGTAAAGGACATAAAAACAGGAAAAAGATATACCTCAATTAGAAGATTTCAAGTGATAGATAGGAATAAAATAAGTGCCCTTATAGCATCCCCTTATCTTACAAATCAGTTTTTAGAAATGGAAAAACAAAATAAACCTCTTGAAGTTGCTATAGTTTTAGGATATGATGTTCCCTTCTTGCTTGCTTCTCAGGTTAGCAGCGAACTTTATGGGGTTGATAAATATGAAATCGATAGTGCAATAAGGGGAGAAGCATTAGAAGTTGTAAAATGTAAAACTGTCGATTTAGAAGTTCCAGCCCATGCTGAAATAGTTCTTGAAGGAGTAATGGTTCCAAATAGAAGGGAAACGGAAGGCCCCTTTGGGGAACTTATGGGTTATTATGGACAGCAAGGAATGCATCCAATCATAGAGATTAAGGCCATAATGCATAGAAATAACCCAATTTATCAGACAGCCTTTCCCTGTAGGGAAGAACATCTTGCAAACGGCCTTTTGAGGGAAGTTGAGCTTTATTATTCATTAAAAAGGCTTGTGGATGTTAAGGACGTTCATGTTACCTTAGCTGGAGGTTATAGATTTCATGCAGTAGCCTCCATAAAGAAAAAACAAGAGGGCGATGGAAAGACTGCTATAATTGGAGCCTTGAGCAGCATAAAGGATTTAAAGCACGTTGTTATAGTTGATGATGATATAGATATATTTGACATGGAGGATGTTGAGCTTGCAATTGCAACAAGATTTCAGGCTTCAAAGGATCTTGTTGTGATTTCAGGTGCCTTAGGAACAACATTAGATCCATCCCATACATTAAGGGGAGTTACTGATAAGTTAGGACTTGATGCAACAAAACCCCTAAACAATGAAAGATTTGAAAGATGCAAAATTCCTAACGTTTAATGAGGTGATAGGATGAGGGAAGCTATAGGTATTGTTGAAACAAGAGGCCTTGTAGCTGCAATCCAAGCTGCAGATACCATGGTTAAAACTGCAAATGTAAAGATAATGAATTACCAAATAGTAGGTTCAGGATTGGTTTCAGTAACGGTAAGCGGAGAAGTTGCAGCTGTTAAGGCAGCTGTTGAAAATGGAAGAAGGGTTGCAGAAGAGATTTCTGAGGTTATTTCCTTCAATGTAATTCCAAGACCCCATGATGAAGTTGATAGGATGTTTTAAGGGGTGGTTAAATGCTAAATAGGGTTGCCTTTAACAACTTTATTGAAAAAACATTGGCGGATAAAAATTTGGAAATTTCAGAAAAAAGGGCAGGAAATTTAGGAGAGAAGGAAGAAAGAATATTAAAGGAGATTTTACATAAAAATGGATTTAGCACAAACAAAGTAGCGGAAAGAAATGCAGCATCGCGCAGCTTTATAACAATCGATGACCTTGAGAAGCTACTAAAGTGATGAGGGGGTGTAGCATTGAGAAGGGCGCTTGGTATTGTTGAAACGGTAGGCTTTAGTGCAGCTGTTGCTGCAATGGATGCAGCAGCAAAGGCTGCCGATGTTAATCTCATAGGTATGGATAGAGTCATTGGAGTTAATAAAGCCGTTGGAGTTTCAATCCATTTTGAAGGAGAAGTAGCAGCAGTTCAGGCTGCTGTGGACGCTGCCGTAGAAGCAGCAAATAGAGTAGGGAAGGTTGCATATTATAAGGTTATTCCAAGACCTCACGAGGAACTTGATAAAATTTTAAATGAGCTAAAGAAAAACATAAAAAATATTGAATAGGAGGTAATTTTTATGGGTCAAGCTTTAGGTTTAGTTGAAACAAAAGGATTAACAGCAGCAATCGAAGCTGCAGATGCTATGGTAAAGGCTGCTAATGTTACTTTAGTAGGATATGAAAAGATAGGATTTGGTCTTGTAACTGTAATGGTAAGAGGAGACGTTGGTGCAGTTAAGGCTGCCGTTGATGCTGGTGCTGAAGCTGCAAGACAAGTTGGAGAACTTCATGCTGTTCACGTAATTCCAAGACCACATGCAGAAGTTGAAAGGGTTATTTTAAAGAGCGAAAACTAGGGACAGTTCTCAATTTTTTCAACTTTGAAAAATTTTAAGGGTGAATATGATGGATAAAAAGGATTTTGCAGATGCCATCCTAAAGGATTTGACGAATAGATTAAAGGGAAAAAAAGAGGGGAGTAAAAGGATAGTTTCCGTTACTTTAGAAAGTTTCTTAAATCAAGATAAAGATAAAAAAACGGAAACTGTATCAGAACAAAAGTTAAAGGATCATGATGGTAAAAGAATTGTTTTAACCGAAAATGATATTTTAAACATGAATGTTGAAAAGCTCCTTCTGCCACATGACGCAATTCTAACTCCCCTTGCAAAGGATGCTGCGAGGAAAAAGGGAATCATTATAATCAAAGAAAATTAAACTTTTGTTATGTGTTTTATAAATCTTTTCTGCAGCAATATAAGGAGGTTAAATATATGAACTTAGGAAAGGTCATCGGAACAGTTGTAGCAACAAGAAAAGACGAAAGATTAACCGGTTGCAAGCTTCTTATAACGCAGCCGGTTGATTATAAATATAAACCCTTTGGAAACCCATTTATTGCAGTAGATACAGTAGGTGCCGGGATAGGGGAGATTGTTATATATACAACATCAGGAACTGCCGCAAGGCTTGCAGCAAGAAAGATGGAGGCTCCAATCGATATTGCCATCGTAGGAATAGTGGATAGGGTTGACATAGGATAAGGAGGTGGCATATTGAAACTTGAAAATGTTAAAAGGGCAATAGAATACAGACAGCTTATCGATATCCTAATGGGAAATGGGTATGCAGATATAGTTTTACATAGAGGAAAAGTCGTTAATGTGGTTTCAGGGGAAATTTACGAAGCCGATGTTGCAATAAAGGGAAAATATATTTTAATGGTTGGAGATGCAGATAAATTAATAGGAGATAACACTTTAGTTATCGATGTTAAGGGCAAATACATTTCCCCTGGCTTTATAGATTCCCATATGCACTTTGAGAGCAGTATGTTAACAGTAACTGAATTTTCAAGGCTTTCAATCCCATCAGGAACAACCACATTAGTAGCAGATCCCCATGAAATTGGAAATGCATTAGGTCCTATAGGCATTAAGGCTATGGCAGACGAAATATCTAACGTTCCAAATCATGTCCATCTTGTTATTCCATCTTTAACACCGGACTGCCCAAAACTTGAAACTGCTGGATACGATATAACATCGAAGGACATGGAGGAGCTTTTAAACTATAAAAACATAATTGGAATAGGTGAGCTTCAAGGTTTTAGCAATGCAAAACATGTATATAAAAATACACCAGAGATTATTGATGACCTTTTGGCATCAACTACCTATGCAAAATCAATAGGTAAAGTCGTAGATGGAAATGCTCCAGAGCTTTTCGGCTCTGAACTTGCTGCCCATATAATAGCAACAGGAACAAGATGCTCCTGTCATGAAACGACAACAAAGGAAGAGTGCATTGAGAAGCTAAGACAAGGCGTATATGTTTTTATGAGGGAAGGCTCAACGCAAAAGAACATGGCAGAATGCATAAGGGCATATACAGAGGAAAACTTAGATACAAGAAGATTAATCCTTGCAACTGATGATATGGTTGCGGCAGATTTAGAGACTTTAGGCCATATGAATGAAATAATAAAAAGAACTATTAAAGAAGGCGTTGAACCGGTTAAGGCTATTCAGATGGCAACTATTAATCCTGCAGAATATTTTGGCTTTAAAGATAGGGGTGCACTATTGCCAGGATACCTTGCTGATATTGCAGTTATTGATGATTTAGAAAGCATGAGGGTTGAGGCGGTATTCATAGAAGGAAAGCTTGTTGCTGTAAAGGGAAGACTTATTATCGATCTTCCAAAATACACTTATCCAGATGAGGTAAAAAGGTCAGTTAAATGTTCAAAAGTGACAGAGGAAGACATTGCAATAAGAAGTAGTAAATCCTACGAAAAGGTAAGATGTATTGGCCTTATTCCAGATCAGAATTTAACAGATGCCTTTGAAGAAGAATTAAGGGTAAGTGGAGGCGTGGTTTTACCGGATACATCAAAGGATGTATTAGAAATAGTCTGCGTTGAAAGATACGGAAGAACTAATGGAATAGGTAAGGCCTTTGTAAAGGGCTTTGGACTTAAAGAGGGGGCATTTGCAGAGAGCGTCTCCCATGATGCCCACAATATTATCGCCGTTGGCTGCAATATTAAAGATATAGTAATTGCAGTAAATAGAGTAATTGAAATGGGGGGTGGTATTGCAATATCAAGTAGAGGAAAGATTCTAGAAGAACTTAGACTTCCAGTTGGCGGGCTAATCACAGACGAACTTGATGGACATGAAGTAGCAGCAAAGATTAAAAAATTAGAGGACATTACAAGAAACGTCTTAGGATGTAAAGTTCACGCACCATTTATGCATCTTTCATTCTTGGCTTTAACCACAAGTCCAAAATGGAAGATTACCGACAAAGGACTTATCGACGTAAATAACTTTAAAATTTTAAATCCATTAATTGAATAGGGGGGTTTTTTGTGTCAACCAAGCCTGAAACAGTAAAAAACAATTCGGCATTTTCAGCTTGGGCAGAAAGGATATTTAAACTAAAGGAACATAAGACCGATGTTAGGACAGAAATTATAGCAGGCTTTACAACATTTATGACAATGGCTTACATATTAATAGTTAATCCACAGATACTCAGCAATACAGGAATGGATAAAGGGGCTCTATTTACAGCAACAGCTCTTTCAGCTGCAGTAGCTACTTTAGTTATGGCCTTCCATGCAAACTATCCTTTTGCTCTTGCACCAGGAATGGGACTTAATGCCTTCTTCGCATTTACAGTAGTTCTTGGAATGAAATATTCATGGGAAGTTGCACTTGCAGCAATACTTATAGAAGGTATTATATTCATAATACTTTCAGTAACTCCTGTTCGTGAAGCAATAGTTAATGCTATACCTCTTTCAATAAAGCATGCAGTTAGCGTTGGTATAGGACTTTTTATAGCCTTCATTGGTGTAAGAAGTGCAGGACTTGTAGTTAACTCTGAAGCAACAGGAGTTACATTAGGAAATTTAAAGAGTCCAGAAGTTATCTTAGCTATTATAGGTCTTATAATAACTGGATATCTTCTTGCAAAGGGAGTTAAGGGAGCGCTTTTAATTGGTATTTTGATTACGACAGTTTTAGGAATTCCTTTAAAGGTTACTCCAATGCCTTCATCAATAATAAGTGCACCGCCTTCATTATCACCAATACTCTTTAAGTTCGATTTTAGTAAAGTCTTTACTGGAGAATTCCTAGTTGTAATGTTTACATTCCTATTTGTTGACATGTTTGATACGGTTGGAACATTAGTTGGAGTTGCATCAAAGGCAGATATGCTCGACAAGGATGGAAAACTTCCGAGGGCAAAACAAGCCCTTTTAGCAGACGCTATAGGAACAACCTTTGGTGCAATAGTTGGAACAAGCACAGTTACAACCTACGTTGAAAGCGCAGCAGGTGTTGCAGAAGGTGGAAGAACTGGTCTTACTGCCCTTACTGTTGCTGTTTTAATGCTTCTTTCACTATTATTTGCGCCAATACTTACAATAGTTCCAGCTGCAGCTACAGCACCAGCTTTAATAATCATAGGTCTATTCATGATATCACCAATATTTAAGATAAACTTTGAAGACTATACTGAAGCAATTCCAGCCTTCTTAACAATTATAATGATGCCATTCACATACAGCATCGCAGAAGGCTTAGTATTTGGTATAGTATCATATGTTGTATTAAAGCTCATATCTGGAAAGACAAAGGATATTTCAGTTACAATGTATATATTGGCTATCCTATTCATATTAAAGAGCATTCTATAATCAGGATGAGGCCTCGGCCTCATCCTAAGTCTAATGGGGGGATTAAGATGCAAAGAATATTAATCAAAAATGGAACAGTAGTTACAATGAATAAAGATAGAGAAATATTAAAGGCTGATATTTTAATCGAAGACAATAAAATTAAAGAAATAAAAGAAAATATAAATGTTGAAGCTGATGAAGTTATAGATGCTGAAGATAAGGTGGTTTTGCCTGGATTTATCCAAACCCACATTCACCTTACCCAAACCCTGTTTAGAGGCCAGGCCGATGATCTTGAACTTTTAGACTGGCTAAAGAAAAAGATATGGCCCCTTGAAGGAGGACATACAGAAGAGTCTAATTATATTTCAGCAAAGCTCGGTATTGCAGAACTTATAAAGTGCGGAACAACTTCCATTATAGATATGGAAACAGTTCACCATACCGACAGTGCTTTTGAGGCAATATATGAAACAGGATTTAGAGCAGTTGCAGGCAAATGTATGATGGACTACGGAACAGAAGTTCCAAAGACATTAATGGAAAATGCTGAAGATTCTATAAAGGAAAGCGTAAGACTTCTTAAAAAATGGCACGGAAAGGCTGGGAGGATACAGTATGCCTTTAATCCAAGGTTTGCGGTTTCCTGCACAGAAGACCTTTTATTAAGAGTTAGGGATCTTGCAAGGGAATACGATTGCTTAGTGCATACACATGCTTCTGAAAATAGAGGAGAAATTGAGTTTGTTGAAATGGATAGAGGAATGAGGAATATTCTTTACCTTCATAAATTAGGGCTTACTGGTGAAAAGGTTGTTCTTGCCCACTGTATATGGCTGGATGATGAGGAAATGAAAATACTTGCAGACACAGGAACAAAAATAGCCCACTGCCCAAGCTCCAACTTAAAGCTTGCTTCAGGGATAGCAAAGATTCCTGAACTATTAAATATGGGAGCTAATGTATCGATAGGTGCGGATGGTGCTCCCTGCAATAATAACCTTGATATATTCATAGAGATGAGAACAGCAGCACTAATACAAAAGGCAAGGCTTTTAAGTCCAACAGTTATGCCTGCGATGAAGGTTTTAGAAATGGCAACAATAAATGGTGCAAAGGCTATGTGTATGGAGGATAAATTAGGAAGCATTGAGGAAGGCAAGCTTGCAGACATCATTATTTTAAACCTTAATAAGCTTCACAACATGCCGACGGAGGAAGTTGATATAGTATCACAAATAGTTTATTCTGCAAAGGCTGAAGACGTTGAAACAACAATTGTGGATGGGAAAATTTTAATGAAGGATAGAAAACTTTTAACAATAGATGAAAATTCCCTCAAGAAGGATGTAAATAGAATAATCAAAAAACAGATAAGCCTAATTTAGGGGGATAACGTTATGGAAGCTATAAAACCTAAAAGCTTAGAAGAGGTGCTAGAATATAAATACAAATATAAAAATGATGCAAAAATAATTGCCGGTGGGACGGACCTTATTATCAAAATAAGAAAAGGTGAGGAAAATCCAAAGGTAATTTTAGATATAAGCACTATTCAAGAACTTAAAGGAATTAGAGAAACTTTAGAATATATCGACATAGGTTCTGCAACAACCTTTACTAAGATTAGTGAATGCATTCTCTTAAATAAAAACCTAAAGGGACTTAAGGATGCTGCAAAAAGCGTAGGTTCTCCACAAATAAGAAATAGAGGAACAGTAGGAGGAAATATATGCAATGCCTCACCAGCTGCAGATACTGTTCCGCCGCTACTTGCCCTCGACAGCATTTTGGTTTTAGAAAGAAAAGGTAGAAAAAGAGAAGTTTATCTTAAAGACTTTTTCAAAGACAAGGGAAGAGTTGACCTAGGAGAGGATGAAATTTTAACAAGGATTAAGTTTAAGAACCTTTTAAAAAATCAGGGGCTTGGTTTTTATAAATTAGGACTTAGAAGAGCCCTTGCAATCTCAAGATTGAGTTTTGCTGTGTTTTTAGAAATCGACGAAATGAATAGAATTGAAATAATTAGAATTGCCAGCGGTGCAATAGGAAGATTTCCCATGAGGGAATACGAACTTGAAGAATATCTTACAGGAAGAATCATTAATGAAGATACGTTAAAGGAAGCTGAATCTCTCTTAGAAAGGATCATATTCGAAAGATTAAAGGGAAGACAGACGGCAAAGTTTAAGAGCATTGCAGCAAAGGGTGTATTTAAAAAGGCCCTTTTAAATGCCCTTTATCTTTGTAAAGGGGTGAATGAATTTGAAAAAAATTGATGTTAATATAAATGGAAAAGACTACTGCCTTGAAGTTGAAGAAAATTTAAGACTTATAGATCTTTTAAGGGATAAACTTCATCTTACAGGGACAAAGGAAGGCTGCGGAGAAGGAGAGTGCGGTGCTTGCACAGTTATAATGGACGGGGAAATAGTAAATTCCTGCCTTGTCCTTGCTTTCCAGGCAGATAAATGCAGGATAATCACAATAGAAGGAATAGAGGATGAAATTATTAAAAATTCCTTTATAGAAGAAGGAGCGGTTCAGTGTGGATTTTGCACGCCAGGGATGGTGCTTGCAGCAAAGAGCCTTCTTGATAAAAATTTAAATCCTAATGAGGAAGAAATAAGGGAGGCAATCTCTGGGAATCTATGCAGATGCACAGGATACAATAAGATTGTAAGTGCCATTAAAAAAGCAGCCTCAATTAAAAGGGGTGGGGATAGTGAATGAGCTTAAAATAGTAGGAAAAAGCATTAAAAAAATTGATGCTAAGGATAAAGTTGATGGGACTGCAGTATATCCACAGGATATCTATTTAGAAAACATGGCCTTTGGAGTTACAATAAGATCAACAAGGCCCCACGCATATATAAAGGTTGATACAAAAGAGGCAGAAAAGATCGATGGTGTTATTAAGGTATTTACGTATAAGGATGTTCCAGGTAAAAATCATCACGGTGTGGTTTTGAAGGATCATGAGGTTTTTGCAAGTAAAAAGGTAAGGAGAATAGGGGATCCTATAGCTTTTATAGTTGCAGAGACTAAAGAGATAGCAGAATACGCCAAAAACTTTGTAAAAGTCGAATATGAAGAAATTCCTGCCGTTTTTGACCCTGAGGAGGCAATGAAGGAAGAAAGCCCAAAGGTCCACGATAGGGATAATGTATTTTATCATTTTAAAATAAGGCGTGGAGATGTAGAAAGGGCCTTTTTAGAATGCGACGTTATAGTTGAAAACGTATATAAGGTCCCAATGGTTGACCATGCTTTTTTGCAACCTGAGGCTGGAGTGGCTTATTTGGATGAGGATGGTAGAGTAGTTGTTATTGCATCAACTCAATATCCCCATTTTGATCAAGAAGAGATAGCTGAAAGTTTAGGAGTTAATAAAGATATGGTAAGAGTACTAACTCCAGCGGTTGGAGGTGCCTTTGGAGGAAGAGAGGATATAACAGTTCAAATTCACCTTGCTATAGCAGCTTTAACTTTGAAAAGGCCTGTTAAAACAATTTATTCAAGGGAAGAATCCTTCCTTGCCCATTCAAAAAGGCATGCGATGAAGATGTATTATAAAACAGGAGCGCTAAAGGATGGAACCCTTTTAGCTCTAGAGGCTAAAATAATAGGGGATTCTGGTGCATATGCTTCCTGGGCTATGAATGTTTTAAGAAAGGCAGCTGTTCATGCAACAGGCCCATATTACATCCCAAACGTAAAGGTAGACAGCTTTGCAGTATATACTAATAACCCCTTTACAGGTGCAATGAGGGGATTTGGTGCAACGCAGGTTCCTATTGCCTACGAACAGCAGATAGATATCTTAGCGGAAAAATTGGGGTTAACGCCCATTGAGATAAGGCTTAAAAATTGTTTTAGGGAAGGCTCTGAAACTTCTACAGGGCAAATTCTTGAAGGTTTTATTCCTCTTGAAAGATGTATTGAAGAATTAAAGTCCTTTTAGGTGGTGATATCTTGAAAAAAAGAGGAAAGGGCATTGCATGTATATTTTATGGAACAGGTTATGGCAATGGATTCCCAGATGTTTCAAGGGCATATGCAAGGCTATTAAAGGATGGTAAGGTTGAAATATCCGTTGGTGCAACAGAGGTAGGTCAAGGGGCAAAAACTGTGATGGTCCAAATTGCTGCAGAGACCTTAGGACTTTCAGATAAAGATATAGTATTGATAAATGAAGATACATCCAAAACACCAGATGCAGGAACTGCAGCTGCTTCAAGACAAACCTATAACACTGGAAATGCAGTAAAAATTGCCTGCGAAAACCTGAGAGAAAAGATTTTAGATGAAGCAGTTAAGTTATTAGGGGTTAATACTAAAGTAGGTTTGCATATAAAGGATGGACTAATTCATGTTAAATCATATCCATCAAGGAATGTAAGTTTAAAGGAAATTGCTGAAAATAATAAAGAGCTAAAGGCAGAAGGAATATTTACAGCCCAAACAACACAGATGGATGAAAACGGACAGGGGGCTCCCTATTGGCCGTATACCTTTGCATCCTGTGCAGTAGAGGTTGAGGTGGATACTGAAACTGGAGAAGTTAAAATTTTAAGGGCAAAGCATGTTTTGGATGTAGGCAGAGCAGTGAACCCAACCCTTGTGGAGGGGCAGATAGATGGAGGCTTTGCTATGGGAGTTGGATATGCCCTCATGGAGGATATAGGACTTAAGGAGGGCAGAATGACAAATGGAAGCTTTGAAAAGTCTATTATTCCAACATCATTAGATATTCCAGAAATTGAAAAGGTTCTTATAGAATACCCTTAGGATACAGCACACTTTGGTGCAAAGGGAATTGGTGAGCCTGTTATGATTCCTGTTGCACCAGCGATTTTAAATGCTATATATGATGCTATTGGAGTAAGATTTTATGAGATCCCTGTAACCCCTGAGAGGGTATTATTAGCACTTAATAGTAAAGGGTGATTTGATGTTAGATTTAAAAAGAAGGATAGAAATAGCAAAGGGAAAGGAAAGGGCAGAGCTGGTTTTAAAGAACTTAAAAATAGTAAACGTATTTTCCCATGAGATTATAGAAGGTGATATTGCAATTGAAGATGGAGAAATTGTAGGAATAGGGAAATATGATGGAAAAGAAGAAATCGACGGAAAAGAGCTTTATGCATCGCCAGGTTTAATTGACGGGCATGTTCATATAGAATCATCCCTTGTAACCCCAGGTGAATTTGCAAAGGCAGTTGTCCCAAAAGGCACTACCTGCATAATTGCGGATCCCCACGAGATTGCCAATGTCTGCGGAGTAAATGGAATAAATTATATGCTAAAGGCAAGTGAAGATTTGCCTTTAGATGTATTCTTAATGTTCCCATCATGTGTTCCGGCAACCGAATTTGAAACCTCTGGGGCTATCCTTTCAGATGAGGATATAAAAGAGCTTATCGATAATGAAAGGATATTAGGACTTGGTGAACTTATGGATTATCCTTCTGTAATTAACTGCAGTGAAAAAGCCCTTAAAAAGATAAAAGCCTCAAAGGGTAAAATAATCGATGGACACGGACCTTCCATTGAAGATAAGGATCTTTCAGCCTATGTTGCAGCTGGCGTAAAAACAGAACACGAATGCTCAACTATAAAGGAGCTTTTAGATAGATTAAGGCTTGGAATGTATATTTTAATAAGGGAAGGATCTGCTGCAAGAAACCTTTCTGAACTTATAAAGGCTGTAAATCCATACAATTTAAGAAGATGCCTTTTCTGCACCGACGATAGGCATCCTGAAGATATAATTAAAGATGGACATATTAATAATAATCTTAAGGTTGCAGTTAAAAATGGTTTAGACCCGATTTCAGCAATTACTATGGCTACATTAAATGCAGCCGAATGCTATGGCCTTAAGGGAAAGGGAGCTATAGCTATTGGATATGATGCTGATATAGTTTTATTTAAGGATCTTGAATCCTTTGAACCTAGGATGGTATTTAAAAAGGGAAAGCTTGTTGCAAAGGATGGAAGGGCGTTATTTGATGTTAAAAAGGTTGTAGACGAAAGAGTTTTAAACAGGATAAACATAAAGGATATTAATGAAGATATGTTTAGGTTAAGGCTCAAGGAAGATGTTGCAAATATAATCAGGCTGTTACCCTTTAGCCTTGTGACAAAAAAGGTTAAAAAGAAGGTTGTTCTAAGGGATAGTGAGTTTAGATGCGAAGACAATGAAGGTCTTTTAAAACTTGCTGTGATTGAAAGGCATAAGGGAACAGGCAATGTAGGTCTTGGCATCGTTGAAGGATTTGGTCTAAAAGGTGGTGCAATCGCAACAACTATAGCCCATGATTCCCATAATTTGATTATAATTGGCGATAACGATAAGGATATGACAGCTGCAGCCCTTGAAATTCAAAGGGTAAAGGGTGGAGTGACTGTAGTTTCAAATGGAAAAGTTTTATCGACACTTTCCCTTCCAATCGCAGGGCTTATGAGCGATGAGGATATAGAAACTGTCAACCATAAATTATCGGAGATAATAAAAATATCCTACGAAAGGCTTAACGTTTCAAGGGATTTTGACCCAGTGATGACCCTTGCCTTTTTAGCCCTGCCTGTAATTCCAGAGCTGAAACTGACCGATATGGGATTATTTAATGTAATTAATTTTACATTTGAAGTATAAAAGAGCATTTAGGCTCAGCCTAAGTGCTCTTCAATTATATTTAAAAATTCTTGAGGCGTTACTACAATAGTATTGTTAGGAAAATGTTTTTTGTTACCCGTAACTAAATTTGCATCTGCTGACATTGCAACTTCATAAAAAATTTTATCATCCTCATCTTCAAATTCTACTGATAATGGCTGTGGGATAATTGATATACCCTTTAATTCAATAAAATCAATAATTCTTTTTACAAGTTTTTGATCAAAATTAAATTTAGGGCGTGCTAAAACTTCCCTGTATTCAGACATAATGTTGCTGTCGTAGCAAACCACCACATTACCTAAAATTACATGATTTAACACTTTGGCAGGGGCACCATTGGATGTTAATAATGCTGAAACCAGAACATTAGTGTCTATCACTGCTCTAATCATCTTTTTCTCTCCTTACGTGCCGCTTTTATTTCTTCTTCTATTTCTTCGATGCTCATTTTATCTAGTCCTGCTTCCTTTGCTTGCATTCGAATTTTATTTAACGCCCTCATAGTCATTGCTTGTCTTAAGCTATTTAAAATATCCTCAACGTTTTCCTCATCAACTTCTATCATTAAAGCAGTTGGCTTTCCATTGTTGGTTATAATAATTTCCCTTGTTTCTGAAAGTTTTTTCCATATTTCTTTGGGGTGTGTCCTAAGATCCCTTACACTATAAAAATTCATCGTTATACCTCCTATGGATTGTTTATAAATATTATATACATTTGTCACTCAATTGTCTACATTATTGTTTTGTTTAAAGAGCATTTAGGCTGAGCCTAAGTGCTTTTTTGTTTTCAATTTATTCATAATTATTGCCACAGAATTGACACATTAAGGTTTTAAAATATATTCAAGAAAGATGAAAGGAGTGATGAAAATGTTTCTTTTAGATCTTTTGCTTATAATAGCAATAGTTTATTTCTGTAAAGTGTCCTTTTCAAGATACTCTCCAGCAGAAGAAAGGCTCGATATAATGCTTGTTAATGGAGAGATAAACGAAGAGGATTACATAATCAAGAAAAGATTATTAAATAAAATGAGGTGATGATATGCATAAGGGTTTTAAAGGTTTTCCTGGCGGATCAGGATTTTACGGAAGAGGATTTGAGGGAGGATTTTTAGAAAGAGGCTTTGGATTCCACTGGATAGAATTTGTAGCGGTGGTAGCTTTAATCCTTATTGCTGGCTTAATCATATACTTTTTAGTAAAAAGATATATGATTAACAACAATCTAGCTCTTGAAATGCTGAATAAAAGATTTGTAACTGGCGAGATAACAGAGGAGGAATATTTAAGAAAAAAGGAGCTTATATTAGGAAGAAAAATTAAAAAAGCATATAAAGAAATCAAAAAAGAAAAGGCTGAAGATATTGTAAAAGACGAATTGAAAACAGAAACTGAAAATGAAAAGAAAGAGTGATAAATTTAACTCCCCTCTCCTTAGAATGTATTCATTTGGATCCCCCAATAAAAAAGTCCGGCATTGCCGGACTTTTTAACTTATATTAAGCAACCTTATCTTGTTTTTGAGCTATCTTCTTTTCATATCTTCCATATATAGCAAGAGCAACGATTGAGAAGAAGATTGGTCCTGCTACTGACCAGAATGTTGTTAGTTTGTCTCCTTGAAGTGCTGGTTCTAATACTGTAAAGAAGTTAGCAAAACCAACTGTAAGAGTAACGATTACTGTCCAGAATAATGCGCTGTTGTAGCTCTTGAATACTTCGAATGGCTTATGAATGTTAGTGTTCTTCTTAAATGGAGCGAATGCGTATGAAATAAACATATATGGTAGTGTCATACCAACGTTAGTCATCATAACAAGTATATCGAAGAATTTTGCCATTGAGTCTCCACCGAAGGAAACAAGTGCTATCATAACAGCAACTGTAATTCCTTGAACCCACATAGCAAACTTTGGCATTCCGTCCTTAACTTCGCCAAATCTTCCTGGCCAAAGTTCTGCAGGAGTTCCTTCGATCATCTGCTTAAGTGGTGCGTAAGTTAATGTAAAGAATGCACCTGTTATTGAAAGGAATACTGAAAGTCCTATAAATCTTGCAATCCATTGACCTAATGCAATAGCTGTAGCTTCGCTAGCACCCATTGCTATACCTATTTGATATCCAAGGTTGCCCATTATAACGTAGCTTGCGTTTCCAAGGTGAACGCCATCAACGTTTATAACCTTTGCCCAGTTAGTGAATATACCAACAAGGAAAATACCTAATGAGTAACCAACTGAAATAATTGCAGCTGAAATTGCAATTCCCTTTGGTAGAGTCTTTTCTGGATTTTCAGTTTGGTCAACAAGACCACTTGCAACTTCAATTCCACCATATGCGAAGATCGCATAAACTACGAATGCAAGACCAGCTAAAATGTTTCCAGCATATTTTGGATTTGGTGATTGAGTAAATGTTGAAAGTCCAACTATTGGTTCAGCAAGGTGACCCTTGTTTAATATAAGAACAAGTAGAGCACCTACCCAGAGTAATATGTTTAATGCAGCAACTGCTGAACCACCAAGTGATGTTACCTTCTTAATCTTTTCAAGTCCCTTTGATGATAGATAAGTTACGAAAAGTATCCAGCAAATACCTAGAACACCAAGGAGCTTTGGTCCTTGTAAACCAAGGAATGCCCAAGTCTTTGTAGTATCCTTACCGAAAATAGCGTTTGAAAGTGGAACCCAAATACCTGATGATACGTTTACCATCCAAATGATGTATGAAGCATACCACATGAAGGTTCCAACGAATGCAAACTTAGGTCCTACTGACTTTTCCATCCATGAATAAATTCCGCCCTTTTCTTCCTTGAAGGCAGCACCGAATTCTGCCATCATAAGAGCGAATGGAACGAAGAATGTTATAGCTGAAAGAATATACCATGGAATAGCAGCGTATCCCATTTTGTAGAAGGATCTTGGAATGTTGTTAAAGCCATACACGGAAGTAAAGATCATAAGAATTAATGATACCAGTGTTAACTTTTGGCCTTTATTTGGACCGTGTGACATTTTAAAACCTCCCCTTTTTTACATTTTGTTCACAAATAAACATTATACTAAAATCGACAATAAAATCAATAATTCTACAAAAAGTAGTAAAATTCTGTAAATTAAATAAATTTAGACTAATGGTAAAAAATAAGAACATATTATCAAAATAAAGCAATAAAAATGAATAAATATATAGTTTAAGAGAAAAAATGAACTGGAAAAGGTAAAATAATGTCTTTTTTTTGAAAAAACAAAATTAAAATATTTTTGCCTTAAATTTTAAAATAATATTTTAATCTAGATTAAAAGTCCATTTTACTTCATAAACAATTCATAATTTGAAAATTATTTTTAGACGATTTTTAGACACTAAAAATGTAAAATATAATTAAAGAAACAAGAATGAAAGGGGTAGGGTTATGGAAGTTAAAGTTCCAAGCGATATTGAAATTGCACAAAGTGCAAAATTAAGGCCAATAATGGACATAGCAAAAGAATGGGGGATTGAAGAGGACGAAATAGAGCTTTACGGAAAATATAAGGCAAAAATCTCCCTTGATATTTTCAAAAGATTAAAGGATAAGCCAAACGGAAAATTGATTCTTGTTACAGCAATTAATCCAACCCCAGCTGGAGAAGGAAAGTCAACAACTACTGTAGGACTTGGTCAAGCACTTAATAAGATAGGTAAAAAGGCAATTATAGCATTAAGAGAACCTTCCCTAGGTCCTGTTTTTGGAGTTAAGGGGGGTGCAGCAGGCGGAGGATATGCGCAGGTTGTTCCTATGGAGGATATAAACCTACATTTTACAGGAGATATGCACGCTATAACTGCAGCCCACAACCTAGTTTCAGCTGCTATAGATAACCACATCCATCAAGGAAACTCCCTAGGAATAGACCCAAGACAAATAGTTTGGAAAAGGGTTCTTGATATGAACGATAGAGCCCTAAGACAAATTGTAGTTGGCCTTGGAGGAAAGGCAAATGGATTCCCGAGGGAAGACGGATTTATGATTACAGTTGCATCAGAAGTTATGGCAGCCCTCTGTCTTGCAAGCGATCTTATGGACTTAAAAGAAAGATTTGCAAGAATGGTTTTTGCCTATACATACGATGGAAAGCCAGTTACAATAAGGGACTTAAATGTTCAAGGTGCAATGGCAGTTTTAATGAAGGATGCAATAAAGCCAAACCTTGTTCAAACATTAGAAAATACACCAGCTCTAATTCATGGAGGACCTTTTGCAAATATAGCCCATGGAGCAAACAGTATAATAGCTTCAAAACTTGGATTGAAGCTTGCAGATTATCTTGTAACAGAGGCAGGCTTTGGTGCTGACCTTGGTGCAGAAAAGTTCTTTAATATTGTTTGCCGTTATGCAGGATTTAGACCAGATGCAGTTGTAATCGTTGCAACAATAAGAGCTCTAAAGATGCACGGTGGAGTTGCAAAGCAAGATCTTTCAAAAGAAAACCTAGAAGCTCTTGAAAAAGGATTTGAAAACCTAGAAAGACATGTTGAAAATGTAAGAAAATTTGGCCTTCCTGTTTTAGTTGCAATCAATAGATTTGTAAGCGATACAGAGGCTGAGATTGAACTTCTCCATAAATTATGCCAAAAGATCAATGTAGAAGTTTCACTAAACGAAGTTTGGGCAAAGGGCGGCGAAGGCGGAATTGACATGGCAGAAAAATTAGTAAACCTTGTTGAAAATAACAAGCCAAACTTTAACCATCTATATGATGTAAACCTTTCAATAGTTGAAAAGGTTAATAAAATTGCAAAGGAAATTTATAGAGCAAATGGTGCGGTATTTACAGCACAAGCAATGAAACAGGTTCAAAAGATAGAGGAACTTGGGCTTGATAAACTGCCAATTTGTATGGCAAAGACTCAGTATTCCTTCTCAGATAATCCTTCACTGCTTGGTGCACCAAAGAATTTTGATATAACAGTTAAGGAAGTAAGGTTATCTGCAGGTGCAGGATTTATTGTAGTTCTAACAGGGGATATCATGACGATGCCAGGACTTCCAAAGGTTCCAGCAGCTGAAAAGATCGATATCGACGAAAACGGCAACATTACAGGGTTATTCTAAAGTGCCAGGCACCTAAAATTAAGATTTTTAAGGGGTGGTATAATGATAACAAATCTAGATATAAAAAGTGCAATGAAAATAAGACTTGATGAAATACCTGAATATCCAAAGTTTGTAGAAGGGATAAGAAGAGCCCCAAGCAGAGGATTTAGGCTAACAAGGGAGCAGACTGAAATTGCCCTTAAAAATGCCTTAAGATACATTCCAGAAGAGTATCACGAAATGCTTGCACCAGAGTTCATGGAAGAATTACTAACAAGGGGAAGAATTTACGGCTATAGATTTAGGCCGGAAGGCAACATAAAGGCAAAGCCAATCCATGAATATAAAGGAAACTGCATAGAAGGTAAGGCCTTCCAGGTTATGATCGACAATAATCTCGACTTTGATGTAGCCCTTTATCCATACGAACTTGTAACCTATGGTGAAACAGGATCTGTATGCCACAACTGGATGCAGTATAGACTAATCAAAAAATACCTTGAGGTTATGACTCAAGATCAGACACTTGTTGTTGCATCAGGACATCCTGTAGGGCTTTTCAGATCAAAACCGGATGCACCAAGGGTAATTATAACAAACGCCCTTATGGTTGGTATGTTTGATAACCCACATGATTGGGAAATTGCAGAGGAGATGGGAGTTGCAAACTACGGGCAGATGACAGCTGGCGGATGGATGTATATAGGGCCTCAAGGTATTGTTCACGGAACATACAACACAATACTTAATGCAGGAAGAATAAAACTTGGCCTTGGCCACGATGCAGACCTTAGGGGAAGACTTTTCGTATCCTCAGGTCTTGGAGGAATGTCAGGTGCACAGCCAAAGGCAGTTGAAATTGCAAACGGTGTTGGAATAATAGCTGAAGTTGACTACTCAAGAATAATGACAAGATACAACCAAGGCTGGGTAAAATACATCTCATCAGATCTTGATGAAGTATTTAGGGTTGCAAAGGAACACCTTGACAAAAAAGAACCTATATCAATTGCTTACTACGGAAATGTAGTTGACCTTCTTGAATATATAGTAAAGAACAATATCCATGTTGACCTATTATCCGACCAAACCTCCTGCCATGCGGTATATGAAGGAGGATACTGCCCACAGGGACTTACATTTGAAGAAAGAACAAAACTTCTTGAAACAGATAGAGAAAAATTCATAGAATTAGTGGACAGAAGTCTTAGAAGGCATTATGAGCTTATTAAAATCCTCGTTGAAAGAGGAACCTACTTCTTTGACTACGGCAACTCCTTCATGAAGGCAGTTTACGATGCAGGAGTTAAGGAAATAGCAAGGGGTGGCGATCCAAAGAACGGATTCATATTCCCATCCTATGTTGAAGATATAATGGGACCAATGCTCTTTGACTATGGATACGGACCATTCAGATGGGTATGCTTAAGCGGTAAAGAAGAAGATCTAAGAAAGACAGATAGAGCTGCTATGGAATGCATAGATCCAAACAGAAGACCACAGGATAGGGACAACTGGATATGGATTAGGGATGCTGAAAAGAATAAACTTGTCGTTGGAACAAAGGCAAGAATTCTTTACCAAGACGCAGAAGGAAGAACAAAAATAGCCCTTAAGTTTAATGAAATGGTAAGAAAGGGAGAAGTAGGACCTATAATGCTCGGACGTGACCACCACGATGTATCAGGAACTGACTCTCCATTTAGAGAAACAGCAAACATTAAGGACGGCAGCAACATAATGGCTGATATGGCAACCCACTGCTTTGCTGGAAATGCGGCAAGAGGAATGAGCCTTGTTGCCCTCCACAACGGCGGCGGCGTTGGAATTGGAAAGTCAATAAACGGCGGATTTGGACTTGTTCTTGATGGAAGCTTAAGAGTAGATGAGATAATAAAGAGCGCTATGATGTGGGACGTTATGGGAGGAGTTGCAAGAAGAGCTTGGGCAAGAAATGAGCACGCTATCGAAGTTTCAATGGAACACAACAAAAAGAGCACAACAGACCATATTACATTACCTTATCTTGCAGACGATAGCCTTGTAAAGGAAGTAGTAGATTTTGCATTTAAAAAGCACGGAATAGAAAGATAATAGGATGGGCCATTGGCCCATCCAATATTTAAAGGAAAGGAGCAAAAATTATGGCAATGACAAAGATAGTTGAATGCGTTCCAAATTTTAGCGAAGGAAGGGATCTTGATAAAATCGAAAGAATAGTTAATCCCTTTAGAGGAAAAGAAGGGGTAAAACTTCTTGACTACAGCAGAGATGTTGACCACAACAGAGTTGTTGTAACTGTTGTTGGTGAGCCACAGGCGGTTAAAGAGGCTATGCTTGAGGCGATGGGAGTTGCAATTGAAGTTATAGATATGAGAAGCCACAAGGGAGAACATCCAAGAATGGGAGCAGTTGACGTTGTCCCATTTATCCCTGTTAAAAATATGACTATGACTGAAGCCGTTGAACTTTCAAAGGAATTTGCAAGGGAGGCTTCAGAAAGGTATAACCTTCCAATATTCCTTTATGAAAAATCAGCAACAAGTCCTGATAGGGAAAACCTTGCAAACATAAGAAAAGGCGAATTCGAAGGTATGTTTGAAAAGATAAAGCAGCCTGAATGGAAGCCTGATTTTGGCCCTGCAGAGGTTCATCCAACGGCTGGAGTTACTGCAGTCGGTGCAAGAATGCCCCTTGTTGCCTTTAACGTAAACCTTGGAACAAACAACATAGAAATTGCTAACAAGATTGCAAAAAATGTTCGCTTCCTAAATGGAGGATTAAGATACTGCAAAGCAATAGGTGTTGAACTTAAGGACAGGGGAATAGTTCAGGTTTCAATGAACATGACCGATTATACAAAGACAGCACTTTATAGAGCCTTTGAACTTATAAAGGTTGAGGCAAGAAGATACGGCGTTCCTGTTATAGGCAGCGAAATAATCGGACTTGTGCCCATGGAGGCTTTAATCGACACAGCAGTTTATTACCTTGGAGTTGAAGATTTCTCTATGGATCAGATTTTGGAAAACAGAATTATGGAGTGATAATATGAAAATCTTGATAAAAAATGCCAGTGAGCTTGTAACCTGCAGCGGCACTTCTCCTAAAAAAGGAGAAGAAATGAGGGAGCTAAATATTATTGAAAAGGGTGCAGTTGTAGTAGAGGATGGGATAATTAAAAAAGTAGGAAAAACGGAAGAAATATTTAAGGAAATAAATGAAGGGGAATATGAAGTTTACGATGCAGAAGGGAAGGCAGTATTGCCAGGATTTATTGACTCCCACACCCATTTTGTATTTGGTGGCTATAGAGCCGATGAATATTATCTAAGGCTCAAGGGTGCCACCTATATGGAGATTATGGAAAAGGGTGGGGGAATAATAAACTCAGTTGAGGCCACAAGAAGGGCAAGTAAAGAGGAATTAATTGAGCTTGGTAAAAAGAGGCTTGATTCGATGTTAAGCTTTGGGGTTACAACGGTTGAAGGAAAATCTGGCTACGGCCTTGATTTTGATACGGAAATCAAGCAGCTTGAGTGCTATAAAGAATTGAATGAAATGCATCCTATCGATATTGTTCCAACCTTTCTTGGAGCCCATTCAATTCCAAGGGAATATAGATGTAGAAATATGGAATATATAGATTTTATTATAGAAAAAGTTCTGCCCTACATAAAGGAAAATAATCTTGCACAATATGTGGATGTTTTCTGCGAAAGGAATGTATTTTCTGTGGATGAATCGAGAAAGCTCCTTTTAGCTGCAAAGATGATGGGATTTAATTTAAAGCTCCATGCCGATGAGATAGTATCCCTTGGCGGTGCTGAACTTGCTGCAGAGGTTGGGGCAGTATCAGCAGATCACCTTCTGCAGGCCAGCGACAAGGGAATAGAGATGATGGCGAAAAGGGGAGTTATTGCAACATTGCTTCCCGCAACAGCCTTTAGCTTAAAGGAGAACTTTGCAAGAGCAAGATATATGATAGATAGCGGTCTTGCTGTTGCCCTTGCCAGCGATTTTAACCCCGGAAGCTGCTTTACCGAAAATTTATCCCTTGTAATTGCCCTTGCAACCCTTTATATGAATATGTCTCTAGAGGAGGCAATAAATGCCGTTACCATAAATGCTGCAGCAGCAGTAGGAAGGGAAAAGGAAATAGGGAGCATTGATGTAGGCAAGAAGGCGGATATAATCATATTAGAACATCCATCATATAAATTTATCCCATATCATATTGGGGTTAGTGTAGTTGAAAAGGTATTTAAAAATGGAAAATTAGTTTACGATAAGGAGAGGGATGATAGATATGCTTATAGAAAAAACAGTTAAAGGATTTGTAGAAGAAACCTTTAGCTCATCACCAGTTCCAGGTGGCGGAAGCGTTGCAGCCCTAGCAGGGGCACTTTCTGCAGCCCTTTCAGGTATGGTTGCAAACCTTACAATAGGCAAAAAAGGATATGAAGAAGTTCAAGATGAAATGAAGGGGATATTAGAAAGGGCAAAGGAACTTAAGGATAAACTTCTAGAAGACATAGACAAGGATTCAAGGGCCTTTGACAAGGTTATGGATGCTTTTAAGATGCCAAAGGATACAGATGAAGAAAAGGAAAGAAGAAAAGAAGCTATTCAAAGTGCTCTTAAAGAAGCTGCCCTTGTTCCACTTGAAGTTGCAAAGGATGCAGAAAAGATATTTCAACTTGCTGAAAAGGTCATAGTAAAGGGAAATAAAAATGCTGTAACAGACGGGGCTGTGTCCTGCATGATGGCAAGAACAGCGATACTTTCAGCTTTATTAAACGTTAAAATAAACCTTTCATCTATAAAGGATGAAGAATTCGTTCAAAGGCTTGCAAAGGAAGTTGCGGAGCTTGAGGATAGGGCACATAAATTAGAAAAGGAAATATTATCAAAGGTAGAACTATAATATTTGCACCCTACTAGAATTGTAGGGTGCTTTTAAGTGCGCCCGGCATGGGCGACAGCTTGACGGTGAAAGTCCGTTGTGGGCTTGGTAGTGGGAACCACTAGCCAATGGCAAGGGTGTCCATCGTGAGGTGGAATCTGAAGGAAGCCGGAGGCAAAGTCCCGGCTCGATGAACAAGAACCACATAGGAGGCTGACTTGAGGCGGACGAGTTTGCTTAACAAAACAAAGTCCAACACTACCCAAACCTCATGCAGTAAATGTGGCGAGTATATGGGATGAAGGCGGTCGCTCTTACCCGGGGAGGTCTAACAGATACACCACTAAAGGAATGAATTTTCCAAGTGGTAACCTATCCAGCGATGGATAACTGAACTGTTAGAAGTCAGCAGAGGTCATAGTAGCATGAGAAACGCGTTATCATGTGAAGGACCGAACGTTAGGAGGTTTTGAATTTTGAAGACTTCGAGAGATACTCAAAGACTGCAGAAAACTGAATATACAGGCTGCCTTGTTGAGAATAATGTGGAACATGAAGGTAAACAAGGAGTGCATAGAGTATCTCCGGCAGTCCCAGAAGGAGAAACCAGTGCAGAGGAATACGGAACCTTGGAGAGAATACTCTCAAGAGAGAATATGCAAAAGGCATACAAGAGAGTAGTTGCTAATAAAGGTAGCCACGGAGTAGATGGAATGGAAAC
>JAOAEI010000129.1 GCA_026416875.1 Caloramator sp. | reverse complement strand
AGATGCCCCATTGGACAAATTTGGCACCAGCTTCTAGGCTTAAATATTGTTCCAAGAGTTATACCAACTAAAAGGGACAGGGTCATAAATCTGTAAATTGAAAAGGCGATTTTATGGATGTTCCCTTTTGAATGAAATAAAGATAAGCTCAAAAGAGATATCATAAGGAGAAGCAATATATTTTTTACAAATTTACTTCTCATGACATAAGGTAGAGGATTATTTAAAGAGATATTTTTTAAGAACTTACCTAATAAAGAACCCCTTGGACAATAGAGGGAGCAGTGAATTTTTCCTCTACCTAAAAAGGCATGGAGGGGAGGCATTATCATACATATTATTCCCAGTAATCCTATTATAGGATAGAAATAGCCGATGATTACGAAGGATGCCAATATTATCCAAGACCAGTGCTGATGACTTTTCCTCTTCATCAATGTCCCTCCTCTTGTCAAATGCTTTATATTAAGAATCTGTAACATGAGCAATTACTTATTATACACATGGGGGGTATAGGTGTCAAATGAAAAATATTTTAGAAAATTCTTTATCTTTCTGTTAAAATAGTTTAAAATTAGTAATGTGAATGAAAAGGAGGGATAAGATGGAAGGAAAGGAGATTTTAAAACGATTAAGCGACTTAAATGCTGTTTCAGGAAGTGAATATTTGTTGCAGGATGATTTAGAAAATATTTTTATTTCATATGTTGATGAAATAAAAAAGGGGAAAATGGGGGATTTTATAGCTGTTAAACGAGGTGAAGGAGAGGACAGATTAAAAATATTAATAACTGCCCATGCTGATGAAATTGGCCTTATGGTTACGGATATTGACGAAAGAGGATTTGTGTCCTTTACAAACGTCGGTGGAGTAGATCCAAAGACCCTACCTGCTCAGGAAGTTGTTATTCATGGAAAGAATAAAGTTTATGGTGTCATTGGAGCAAAACCACCACATGTTTTAACTGAAAAGGATAGAAAAAAGTCAATAAAAATGGATGAGATGGTTATAGATTGTGGAATGAGCAAAGATGAAATAAAAGAATTAGTAAAAATCGGAGATTACATTACAATAAAGGAAAATTCAATGGAGCTTTTAGGCGATTTCATTACGGGAAAGGCTCTTGATAATCGTGTTGGAATAATGGCGCTTTATGAATGTGCTAAAGAATTGAATAGGATAAAACATACATCCAATGTTTATTTTGCAGCTACAACTCAAGAGGAGAGGGGACTTTTAGGGGTTAAAACAACTGCTTACGATGTGAACCCTGATATTGGAATAGTCGTAGATGTAACGTTTGGAGATAAATATGCAAATCCAGATATCCAGCTTGAGTGTGGTAAGGGAGTTGAAATAACAATAGGACCTAATATCCATCCAGAGCTTTCTGAAAAACTTATAAAAATTGCTGATGAATATGGTATTCCATATACAATAGATGTTGCACCAGGAGGCACTGGAACTGAAACTTGGAACCTTCAGGTGACTAGGGAAGGTGTACCAACTCTTTTAGTTTCTATTCCTATAAAGTATATGCACACATCAACTGAGGTTGTTAACTATAAAGATATCGTTAAAGCTGGAAGGCTATTAGCTTTGTTTATTTCTTCTTTAAAGAATTGGGGTGATATTTATGCTTAAAAAATTGACAGATGCCTTTGGAGTTTCAGGTTATGAAAAGGAAGTTAGGGAAGTTATCAAGGAAGAAGTTAAGGACCTTGGAGAAGTTTCTATAGATAAGCTTGGAAATTTAATTGTTCATAAAAGGGGTGGTGGCAAAAGGGTTATGCTTGCTGCCCATATGGATGAAGTAGGATTTATTGTAACAGGAATTAAAGACGATGGAAGAATTAAATTCTCACCTGTTGGTGGTATTGACCCTAGGATTTTAATATCAAAAAGGGTTGTGTTTGGAAGAACAAAAGTAAAGGGGATAATAGGATATAAACCGATTCACCTTCAAAGCGAAGGGGAAAGGTCAAATCCAGTAAATATTAAAGATTTATTTATAGATATTGGCGCAACAAGCAAGGATGAAGTTTTAAAGCATGTTAAACTTGGTGATTATGCTACCTTTGATAGTGAATATGTAGATATGGGAAGATACATAAAGGCAAAGGCTTTAGATGATAGAGTAGGGTGCGCTGTTTTAATCGATATCTTGAAGGAGAATTTTAATTTAGATTTATATTGTGTATTTACGGTTCAGGAGGAAGTAGGACTAAGGGGAGCTACGGTTGCTGCATACAGCATAGAACCAGAGATTGCCCTTGCAATTGAAGGGACAACCTGTGCTGATTTTGTAAAGGATGAAAAGGATTTTGTTACAGAAACGGGAAAAGGACCAGCATTGTCGGTTATGGATTCTTCATCTATTGCTGATGAAAAACTTCTTAAGTTGATTATTAAAACAGCGGAAGAAAATGGACTTCCCTATCAGTTAAGAAGGGGAACGGTAGGAGGAAATGATGCAGGTGCTATTCATAAAGCCAAAACTGGTTGTAAAACCGCAAGCATTTCTGTTCCAACAAGGTATATCCATTCGCCTATAAGCATGATTCATAAGGATGATTATGAAAATACGTTAAAGTTAACAAAAAAAGTTTTAGAACGATTAGAAAGGGAGGAATTATGATGGAATTATTAAGGGATTTAATTTCAATATATGGACCATCGGGAAGGGAAGATTTGGTAGCAGATTTTATAATAGAGCAAATAAAGGATTACGTTGATGAGGTTCAAAAGGATGCTTTAGAAAACGTAATAGCTTTAAAAAGAGGTAAAGGAAGAAATAAGGTTATGCTTGCTGCTCATATGGACCAAATAGGAGTTGTGATAACCTTTATAGATGAAAACGGATTTTTAAGATTTTCAAATATAGGAGGATTAAGTCCATATTCACTTTTACATAAGAGGATTATGTTTAAAAATGGAGTTGAAGGGATTATATCAAAGGAACAAAAGTCAGATATTAAGGAACTAACACTTAAGGAACTTTATATAGATATTGGGGCATCCACAAAGGAAGAAGCAAGCCAAAAGGTTAAAATAGGGGACTTTGGTGTATTTAAGTCGGACTTTCAAGAGCTTGGTGAGAGGGTAGTTGGAGCAGCCTTTGACGATAGATTAGGATGCTATGTATTATTAGAAGTAGCAAAACAGATTAAGGAAAGTGAAA
>JAOAEI010000128.1 GCA_026416875.1 Caloramator sp. | reverse complement strand
TTAGGCAAAGGTAGATCCTTTGCATCATCTAATCGCTTTATAAATAGTCTCATTGCAATCACCTATTATTTTTTCAATTTTTTCTTCGCTTAAGTTTTTACCCACTAGCGCTACAGACAAAAAACCTTCTTTGAATACATGATCAATCACTTCATCAAAATCTTGTTTTGTTATGGAATCTATTTTCTTTAATATTTCTTTAGGTTCATAAACTTTGTTTAACATAAGTTCAGACTTACCTATACCAAACATTCTGCTTGATACACTTTCTAATCCTAAAATATAACTACCCTTTAATTGTTCCTTTGCCTTTAGTATCTGTGTATCATTCATCTTATTGTTTAATAAATTTACTATCTCCTCAGCAATAATGTGCATTGATTTCTCTAGATATGTTTTGTTAAGAGCAAACTGAATATTAAACATACCCTTATTTTTATATGCCGATGTATAAGAATAAATAGAATAAACAAAACCAAACTCTTCCCTTAGTTTTTGAAACAATCTTGAGCTTGTTCCTCCTCCAAAATAATTATTTATAGCCAACAATGTGTATAGCTTATCATTTCCAAGTTCAATACCATTCAACGAAACTGCAACATGCACTTGTTCTATATCTTTGTTTTTTATAGCTATTCCTTTATTTATTATTGGTATAGAATATTCTAATTTAACATTTTTATATGGATGCCAGTTTTCAAATCTATTTTTTATTAATTCTATAATTTTTTCTTCATCAAAATTTCCAGCTAAAGAAATTACAATATTGGATGGAACATAAGTTTTACTATAATAATCCCAAATAACATCCCTGTTCATACCTTTAATTGTTTCTTCATATCCTAAAATTGGTAAAGCCAATGCATCATCCTGCCAGGTAACATTTGAAAGTAAATCAAAAACAAGGTCTTCAGGTGAATCCTCATACATGTTTATTTCTTCAACGATTACTCCCTTTTCCTTTTCTATATCCTCGGCTGAAAATTTAGGGTTTAGAATCATGTCGCTTAAAACATCGATACCTGTTACATAATGTTCATCCAATAATTTAACATAATAACATGTTGCTTCTTTGCCTGTAAATGCATTAATTTGTCCACCTAACTCCTCAATCTCTTCTGCTATCTGTTGGGATGTTCTATTTATTGTTCCCTTAAACATCATATGTTCAATAAAATGCGAGACACCGTTATTATATTTTTCTTCTAATCTCGAACCACTACCTACCCAAACTCCAATAGTAATCGAGTTTACATAAGGAATTTTTTCGTAAACTACTCTTAATCCATTTTTCAATGTAAGCTTTTTTAACATAATAGCTTCTCTCCTGTCAAAAATTTTTTCAATAATAAAAATTTATACTATAATTTTAGTTTAGTCAAGAAATATAGTTTGACAAATTAAAAAAAGGCTTTTTAAAAGCCCTTTTTTAGTTTGCATTATTGGTTTCTTCAGGTTTTGGAATAGCATCCTTTCGTGATAAATTGATTCTACCTAAATTGTCTATCTCAGTTACCTTAACAAGGATTTCATCACCAACATTTACGACATCTTCAACTTTACTTACTCTTTCATGTGCTAATTTAGAGATATGGCAAAGTCCTTCTTTTCCTGGCAATATTTCTACAAAGGCACCAAATGGAGTTATCCTGTTAACCCTACCGAGATAAACTTCACCAACTTCCACATCTCTTGTTATACCTTCAATCATCTTTTGAGCTATTTTGCCCTTTTCAGGATCTGGACAGCTTATGTATAAACGACCATCTTCTTCTATGTCTATCTTAACACCTGTTTCTGCAATAATTTTGTTGATAGTTTTTCCACCAGGTCCTATTACGTCCCTTATTTTTTCAGGATCTATAACCATGCTAATTATCCTTGGTGCATATTTTGATAATTCTTTTCTTGGCTCAGGAATCCTTTCAAGCATAACTTTAAGTATCTCTAATCTTGCCTTTCTTGCTTGATATATAGCCTTTTCAATTATTTCTTCAGGTAATCCCTTAATCTTTGTATCAACTTGTATAGCTGTTATTCCCTTTTCTGTTCCCGCAACTTTAAAATCCATATCTCCAAAGAAATCTTCAATTCCCTGAATATCTGTCAAAATTTCAGCTTGCGTCAAATCTTCGCTTGTTACAAGTCCCATAGCAATGCCAGCAACTGGTCTTTTAATTGGAACACCCGCATCCATTAAAGCCAATGTACTTCCACATACGCTTGCTTGAGAAGTTGAGCCATTTGAGCTTAAAACCTCTGATACCAATCTAATTGTATATGGAAATTCTTCTTCACTTGGAATAACTGGTTCAAGAGCTCTTTCTGCTAGCGCACCATGGCCTATCTCTCTTCTTCCAGGTCCCCTTAAAAATTTCACCTCACCTGTTGAGTATGGTGGAAAATTGTAGTGGTGCATGTATCTTTTGAACTCTTCATCGCCAAGACCATCAAGTATTTGCACATCTCCTAATGCACCTAATGTTGCCACTGTTAAAACTTGCGTTTGCCCTCTTTGGAATAAGCCTGAACCATGCGTTCTAGGTAAAATACCCACATCGCAATATAAAGGTCTTATTTCTTCAAAGCTTCTTCCATCTGGCCTTCTCTTTTCTTCTAATATCATTTTGCGAACATGTTCCTTCATGATTCTATACATTACATCATCAATGTCCTTTTCGCATTCAGGAAATATTTCAGCAAAATGTTCAAAAACCTCTTCTTTAACTTTGTCAACATGATCTTGTCTTTCAAATCTATCAGTGTGTTGCATAGCTTCCCACAATTTTTCCGTAGCATATTCTCTTACAGCATTTTCAATTTCATCTGGAACTTTATAAAGCTCAGGAATAACTTTTTCTTTGCCTATTTTTTCAGCTATTTCTATTTGGAAATTATTTATTTCTTGGCAAGCTTTAAATCCAAACATTATTGCTTCAAACATATCTTTTTCAGCAACTTCCTTTGCTCCAGCTTCTATCATCATAACCCTTTCTTTAGTTGCTGAAACTATTAAATGCAAATCACTTTTTTCTCTTTCTTCAGCTGTTGGATTTACAATAAGTTTACCATCAACTCTTCCTATTAAAACTGAAGATACTGGTCCCTCAAAAGGTATATCCGATATGCATAGTGCTAAAGACGCCGCGTTCATTGCAACTACTTCTGGAGGATTATCAGGGTCTACCGATAAAACTGTGCAAATAATCTGCACATCGTTTCTGTATCCCTTAGGAAATAAAG
>JAOAEI010000127.1 GCA_026416875.1 Caloramator sp. | reverse complement strand
ATTTCAGGCGTCGGAATGGGGATTGTTTTTAACCAAAATGCCTCAACGGGTGGAACGGATATTATAGCTAAAATATTAAATAAGTTTTTCCATATTAATATTGGAAAAGCACTTTTGATTTCGGATTTAGTTGTAACCTTAGGTGCTTTAGTTACCTTCGGGGCAGAAAAGGGATTGTATGCTCTTTTAGGTGTTATTTTAAATGGGGCAGTAATCGATGAAGTTATACAAGGTATCAACACAGTGAAGGAAGTAAAAATAATAAGCACTAAAAATGAGGAAATTAAAAATTTTATTTTAGATGAATTAGGAAGAGGCGTCACAATATATTACGCACGTGGTGGTTTTACAAATGAAGAAAAGGAAATGCTGGTTGTTTTATTAAGTAGAAGGGAATTTATAAGGCTTAGAGAGTTTATAAAAGAAATCGATGAAAGAGCCTTTATAACCGTTAGTAATGTCCATGAGGTATTTGGAGAAGGCTTTAAAAGCTTTGATTGATGTTCCGACACTAAATTTGGTGTCGGAATTTTTTGTTGCAAATTGTTAAACAACAAAATATTTTGTGTTATAATACATGTAGGATAAAAGTCGAAGCAAGGAGATGTGTGTATGATAGAGTTTAAGAATGTTTCAAAGGTTTATGGAAATAATCATATAGCGCTTTCTAATATAAATTTAAACATCAAAAAAGGTGAATTTGTGTTTTTAGTAGGACCAAGTGGAGCAGGTAAAACGACATTTATTAAACTACTTTTAAAGGAGATAGAACCAACCAATGGCGAAATTATTGTAAATGGAACTAACATTACACAGCTTAAAAGAAAAAAGATACCTTATTATAGAAGAAGCATTGGTGTGGTTTTCCAAGACTTTAGACTTTTATCGGACAAGACTGTCTATGAAAACATAGCCTTTGCAATGGAGATTGCTGATGCAAGTTCTAAGGATATAAAAAGAAGGGTTCCGCAGCTTTTGGCTCTTGTGGGTTTAATAAATAAAGAAAAATTATATCCGCATCAGTTGTCTGGTGGTGAGCAGCAAAGGGTTGCTATTGCAAGGGCCCTGGCGAACAATCCGAGTTTAATAATTTGCGATGAACCAACTGGAAATTTAGATCCTGATAATTCTTGGGCGATTATGGAACTTTTAAATGAGATAAACAAAAGTGGGACAACCATTGTAATGGTAACCCATGCAAAAGACATTGTTGATAGGATGAAAAAAAGGGTTATTGCACTTGAAAAGGGTGTTATAATCAGAGACGAACAAAGGGGCGTATATGGATATGAAAATTAAAAGGATTAAGTATTATTTTTTAGAAAGCATCAAGAATTTGGCGAGAAACAGGGTTATGGTTGTTGCATCAATAGGAACAGTTGCAGCATCACTTTTTGTATTAGGTATATTCCTTATATTAGCTTTAAATGTTAATAATGCTGCTGAAAGTATAGGAAAAACTTTGGAAATTAAGGTATATTTGAAGGATGAAGTAACTACTCTAAAAAGGATTGCAATTGAAAGAGATATTAAAAATATTAAAGGAGTAACTGAGGTGATATATATATCAAAGGAACAGGCCTTAGAGGATCTAAAGAAAAAGCTTGGTGAAAACAAAGCTATTGCAGAAGGATTTGAAATGGATAATCCTCTACCCCAATCCTTTGTTATTAAAGTTGAAAAACCTGAATTTATATCTAAGGTATCATATGAAATATCAAAGTTAGATGGTATTGAAAAAATTTATGATGGAAAAGGAATAGTTGAAAAACTAATAAAATTTACAAATATAGTAAGGGTTGCAAGTTACTTTCTTATGGGAATACTTGCAATAATCTCAGCCTTTTTAATTTCAAACACCATAAAACTTGCTGTTTATTCAAGAAGACGTGAAATAAGTATAATGAAGTATTTAGGGGCAACGGATTGGTTTATAAAGTGGCCCTTTGTAATAGAAGGAGTTTTACTAGGACTTTTAGGTTCTATTTTGTCCATTATGGTTTTGTTTTTCTCATACCAATACCTAACAAACAATGTATCTTTAAATTTACTTCTATTTAATTTTGTTTCAGCTCAAAGCCTTTTATCTTTTATACTGCAAAAATTTCTCTTAATGGGAGCTTTGATAGGAGGTTTTGGAAGTTATTTAGCAGTAAAAAGATATCTTGTTCTTTAAAATTTCGATGGGGGGTTTGAAAGTGCACAAAAGAATAGCAGCCTTTTTGATGTTAGCGATTTTATTAGGCACATTCAATGTAAGGGCAGATGAACTTTCTAATAAGAAGAAACAATTAAATGAAGTAAAATCAAATATCAAGGAATTGAAAAATAAAATTGAAGAAATAAAGGATGAAAAAGAAGATGTAATGCAAAAAATTAAAGAATATGAAAATAAAGTAACTAAAATTCAAAATGAAATAGAGGACCTGAATGATAGAATCAAGTCAAAAAAGGATGAAATTGAAAAAACCAATAAAGAGCTTGAAAAAGCTATTGAAGATTTTGAAATGGAAAAGGACCTTTATGCCAAAAGGCTTAGAGCTTTATATATGGAGGGCAACATAGGTTATATAGATGTTCTTTTAGCATCTGAAAGCTTTTCGGATTTTATTTCACAATATGAGATTTTTAACAGGATTATTGAATATGACAAAAATCTTTTAAAGGAAATGAAGGAGAAGCAAGAGGATATAAAGGCAAAAAAGGAAAAACTTGAAGGGCAAAAGAAACAGCTTTTGGCTCTTCAACAGGATCAAATGAATAAGAAATATCAGCTTGCACAGGCAACGGAAGAACAAAAGAGTTATTATAAAAAGCTGGAAGCAAATCAGAATGAGCTTGAAAGGTTACTTGATGAAGAACTTAGAGAGTCTAAAAGACTTGAGGCACAAATTAGAGAACTTCAGGAAAAACTTGCTAAAAGAAACGGTGGTTCTAAATCATATTCTGGCTCAAAGACAGGAATAATAAGGGTAAGCGATGTAGGATATATACCTAAGGTTACATCCTATTTTGGTAATAGATTTCATCCAATATTAAAAAAATGGAAAATGCATACAGGAATAGATATTGCAATTCCAAGTGGGACACCTATTTATGCGATGTCTGAAGGAGAAGTGATTATTGCTCAGTATCTTAATGGGTATGGATATACTGTTGTTATCGATCATGGTGGAGGAGTTACTTCCCTTTATGCACATTTATCAAAAATACTTGTAAATGAAGGACAACAAGTAGAAAAAGGACAATTGATTGCTAAATCCGGAAGCACAGGATACTCAACGGGACCACATCTTCACTTTGAAGTGAGAATTAATGGAGATCCTGTAAAC
>JAOAEI010000126.1 GCA_026416875.1 Caloramator sp. | reverse complement strand
GCCGTATACCAGGCCGGTATGTGCGGTGGTGTGAGAGGACGCTGAATAAAATAATTATTCAGCTCCTACTCGATTTTATAACCAAACTTTAACTTGTTCTTAAACTATTTTTGTTTAAAATTGCTTACTATAAAAGTGGGAGGATAAATTTTAAAGTTTGGAGTGTTTTTTATGCTATCTTCTACCCACTTACTTATAGCAGAAAATATTTTATCGATTTTAAATAATAATTTTGTATTAATTTTGGATAATGAAAATTTTAAAACAGGGTGTATAATGCCAGATTATTCCCTTTCCATGTTTTTTATTCCCCATTATAAAGAAAAATCCTTTGACTTTGTTGTAAATATTATAGATGAGTTATTGAAATTCAATGATTCTAACATGAGTATTTTCTCAAGAAAATTAGGCGTAATTATGCATTTTTTATCTGATTATTTTTGCAGAGCCCATAATGATAAAAATTTAGATAGTTTGTTAAATCACTTCAAGTATGAAAGAAAATTGCACTCAGAGTTTTTAAGGTTGCCTATTAAGGATATATACTTAAATACTCTTTATAAATTAGATAATACTGTTTTAAATTCATCATATTTTATAACAAAATACATCAATGATATGCATATGGCTTATTTAAAGGCTGAACCTTCAATGGTGGAGGATATAAAATATTCCCTTGAGGTTTGCACAGTTATATGCTATAGCATAATTACCCACAATAAATACTCAATCATAGATAAAATTGCTTAAAGCTACAATGTAATTTTTATGCTGAGCCTATCTTCTTGTTTTTGAGCTTTTATATCACCACCGTGAAGTTCTATAATCCTTTTGGCTATGGCAAGGCCTAAGCCGCTTCCACCTTTGCTTCTTGAAAAATCCCCTTTATAAAATTTTTGAAACATAAGTTCGGTATCGATTTTTAAGTCTTTGCATGTGTTAGTTATAGTTAATTCGATGTTTTCTTTTTTCGATAATCTAATCGTAACATTAGAGTTATGTTCACTATATTTATATGCGTTAGAAATAAGGTTATCTAATACTCTAATAAATTGGGAAACGTCGATTAAAACATTTATGTCATAATCCTCAATTTCACACTCTAAGGATAAATTTTTATTTTCAAAGAGAGGTTTATATTCTTCAAATATTTGGAGAATTAATGTAGGTAAGTTAATTTCTTGTTTGTTTAGTTTAAAATCTATGCTGCTCAACTTTGCATAATCAAACAGGTCATTTATTATTATTTTTATTTTTATTGCGGCATTATAAGCCAAATTTACATATTTATTATTTTCAAAAGCTAAATTTGTGTCCATCCTTTGTAATAATTCTAGATATCCAATTAAGGTTGTCAAAGGAGTTTTTAAATCATGAGCTAAACCTACAATTAAATCATTCTTAATTTTTTCTTCTTGCCTTTCTCTTTCAAACATATTTTTTAAATTAACTGACATATTATTAATATGTTTTGCTAATAGACTTATTTCATCATTGCCTTTTATTTCTACCATTTCTCCTACTTTGCCAGAAGATATTTCTTCTATTTTTTCACTTAAGTAGATAATGTATTTCACTCTCTTACTTACCAAAACAAAAAAGGTAATTATGAAACTTAATATGCTTCCGATGATTAAAATTAAGCCTAAAATAGTAAACATAGAAACTTGAATTTTGTTTGCATTTTTAACTATATATAAATTTATAATATTTCCTAAAACAACTAAATAAAGCGTAGAAACTAATATACTTACAATTAATGCTATAATTAGTTGTATAAAAATCTTATTTTTTATTTTAATACTTTTCATATTTTATAACCTACTCCCCATACTGTTTTTATATAAATCGGGTTTTTAGGGTCATCTTCTATTTTCTGTCTAATATTTGCAATGTGAACCATGACTGTATTATCAGCTTTAAAAAACTCTTCACCCCAAACTGTTTCATATATTTTTCGAATACTCATTACAATTCCTTTATTTCTTGCAAGCAGTTCTAGTATTCCAAATTCCTTTGCTGTTAATATAACTTCTTTACCTTTAACAAAAACTTGTCTTGTTTCGGTGTTTATCTTTAAGTCACCTATTTCTATAATTATGTCATTATTTTGAGTATTGTATCTTTTATATCGTCTTAGTTGTGATTTTACTCTTGCTACAAGCTCAATGATGCTAAAGGGTTTTGTTACATAATCTTCCGCACCTGAAGATAAGCCTAATAATTTATCTTTTTCATCATCCTTTGCAGATAGGATTATTATTGGCATAAAATAATTTTTTCTAATTTCATTACAAAGGCTTATGCCATCGAGCCCCGTCATCATTATATCGGTTATAACAAGGTCAATGTTAGTATTATTTAATATCTCGAGGGCTTCAATCCCATTGCTTGCATGAAAAACTTTATATCCTTCATTTTTTAAATAAATATCTAATATATCTCTGATTTCCTTTTCATCGTCAACGACTAAAATATTTTCTTGCATAATTATCATTCCTTTTTAAAATTTTTACATACTAACACATAAGCGGGAGGAAGGTTGATAAATGTTTTTTTAATTTTGATTGATTTAAAATATGATTTAAACAATTTAAGTTTAAACAGTGTATATTGAAAAGTTATAAAAAGGCCATCATTACTTAAAATATCATTAGTATTTTTTAAAATATTATGACTTAATCCCTTTGGTAAAGAGGCAAAAGGCAATCCTGATATTACATAATCAACTTTGTTTGTTCCATATTTATCTAAATATTTTTTTATATTTTCTGCCGAATCATTGATTATAAAGCAATTATCAATATGTCCAAATTTTTTAAGCAAGATATCATAAAAAGCCTTATTATATTCGATTACAAGCAAAATAGTTTCTTTCCCTTTTCTTTTGATAAGTTCTTCTGTAAATGTTCCAAGACCTGCACCGTATTCAACGATAAATTTTGCTTTTTCAAAAGCAACATCTTCAATCATTTTATAACATAATCTTTTGGAACTTGGCAATATGGCACCTGTGAATTTAGGATTTTTTAAAAATTGGTTTATAAAAATTTTGTATTCCATAATCAAATACCCCTTTCAAATATTTTAGGGGTATAATAAACTAAAATTATTAAGTATAATATAAAAAAAGTCTTAAGAATTCTTAAGTTCAATGTCCTTTACATGCTCTAGCTAAAACAAAAAACCTTTATTTTGATAAAAATATTTTTAAACTTCTTGACAAATTGTAGATTTTGTAACAAAATATAAGCTATTAAAACTAAATATGCGTTGGTCATGATAGAGGCGCGGTGCCTAAGAGTACTATATCTGAGGCAAGCACGATGAGGATATAG
>JAOAEI010000125.1 GCA_026416875.1 Caloramator sp. | reverse complement strand
TGGTGGGCACCACAGGGCTCGAACCTGTGACCCTCTGCTTGTAAGGCAGATGCTCTCCCAGCTGAGCTAGGCGCCCAAATGGTGACCCCTAGGGGATTCGAACCCCTGTTACCACCGTGAAAGGGTGGTGTCTTAACCACTTGACCAAGGGGCCACACGACATTTTCTATTATAAAACGGTATAAAAAAAAAGTCAATATTTTGCTTTGAAAAATTTTTTGGAAATTGAAGGAACTAGACCTTAAGGCCTAATTCCTTCCTTCATAATCTTCAAGAGCCCTTTTAACTGTCTGCGACAGGACTAATAGGGCTATAAGGTTTGGAATAACCATTATTCCATTGAAAAGGTCAGCAAGTTCCCAAACTAAAGGCACTTCAAGGGCGGTTCCCAATGCAATAAATACAACAACCAATATTCTATAGGGCATCAACCCTTTTTTACCAAACAAGAATTTAACATTAGCCTCTCCAAAGAAATACCAACCTATTATTGTTGAAAAGGCAAAGAATAAAAGGGCAATAGCGATAAATACTCCTCCAAAGGATCCTAAACCTCTAATAAAAGCCTCCTGAGTTAACTTTATTCCTGTAGCTTTAGTTTCAATTGATCCTGTTGTTAAAATTACAAGGGCAGTTAAGGTTAAAATAACAAATGTATCTATAAACACGCTTATAATACCCACAACTCCCTGCTCAACTGGATGCTTTACCTTTGCTACAGCATGGGCATGGGGAGTTGAACCCATACCTGCTTCGTTGGAAAAAAGTCCCCTTGCAACACCATATCTTACAGCTTCCTTTACAGTTGCGCCTATTATTCCTCCAGTTGCTGCCTTTGGGTTAAAGGCTCCAACGAATATCATCTTTAATGCAGGAACAAGTGAATCTATATTTAAAATAATAACTATTAATCCTCCTATTATGTAGAAAAGAGCCATTAAAGGAACCATTTTTTCTGTCACTGATGCAATTCTTTTTATCCCACCTATAAAAATAAAACCTGCTATAATTGCAAGCACTATCCCGACATAAATAGGCTTTATACCAAAGGAATTATAAAATGCTACTCCGATGGAATTTGACTGAACCATATTGCCCATAAAACCTAGTGCCAAAATAATCGAGACTGAAAATAGGTAGGCAAGAAAATTGCTTCCTAAACCTTTTTTGATATAATAGGCAGGTCCACCAGTAACCTCATCATCTACCTTATCCTTAAAGGTTTGTGCAAGAACCGCTTCTGAAAAAAGTGTGCTCATTCCAAAAAAGGCACTTAACCACATCCAAAATATAGCTCCTGGCCCTCCCGACGCAATTGCTGTTGCAGCACCGGCAAGGTTTCCAGTTCCAACCTGAGCTGCTATTGCAGTTGCAAGAGCCTGAAAGGATGTCATTCCTTCCTTTCCCGCCTTTTCTCCTCTTAAGGTTATATTGCCAAAAACCCTTTTCCACCCATCCTTAAATCTTCTTAGCTGGACTCCCTTTAAAATAATCGTATAATAGATTCCTGTTCCACATAATAAAAAAATCAAAACATAACTCCAAAGAATGCTGTTGATATTTTTAATCAAGTCTAGCATAGAATCCCCCCGTCCTAAGTTAAAAGTTTAACAAAACCATTATACCCTTTAAAAATTTAATTTACAAATAGTTAAGCCATTAATTATAGGAATTATCTTTAAATATTCTAAAAATATTAAATTTTTCTAACAAATTCACAATAAAAGCACTTCATCAGAACAACATTTTCTGATAAAGTGCTTAAAATAATAAAAAGCCATATGTTTATATAATAACATCTAAAATGTTAAACTCCTCATCAAAAATACAAAACTCTGCGTCTTTGCCAATTTCAATACTTCCCTTTTTATCATAAATCCCCAATAATCTTGCAGGATTAATTGTAGCTAATTTTACTGCTTCCCAAACTTCTAGGCTAGTATTTTTATAAAAGTTTTTTATTCCTTCATTCATAGGAAGAATACTCCCTGCAATGGTTCCATCCTTCAAAGTAGCCCTTCCCTCCTCTACCTTAACAACTTGTCCTCCCAGCTCGTATTCTCCATCTCCTAAAAGACAAGCTCTATTTGAATCAGTGACAAGAATTATCCTGTCTTTTCCCTTTATCTTTAGTAGAACTTCATATAGTGAGGGATGGATATGAATATTATCAGGTATTACTTCACAATAAACATCCTCTGTAAAGGCTGCACCTAAAACCGAAGGATTTCTATGATGAAGCTGCGGCATGGCATTAAATATGTGGGTTATGCTTTTTCCTCCACACTCTATAGCCTCCTTTGCCCTTTCTAAACTTGCCCCGCTGTGGCCAATTGATATTATTATTCCTCCTTCTGAACATCTTTTTATAAAGTCAACTGCCCCTTCAAGTTCTGGTGCTATAGTAACTATTTTAATTATATCCTTATAGGGCTCAATCAGATTAAAATTAGGACCAATTAAAAACCTTTCATCATGGGCACCCTTATATTTTTTGCTAATAAAGGGTCCCTCTAAATGAACACCTAATAGACCTTTACATCTTCCATCTGCAATAAAGTTTTTAATTCTTTTAAGTGCCTTTTCAATTTTTTCTATCTCCTGTGACATCGTCGTTGCAAGAAAGGATGTAACTCCTGTTTTAATCAAACCACCAACTATATTTTCTAGCCCTTCCTCATCCATAAAATCGTATCCCGAGCATCCATGAACATGGATGTTTATAAATCCGGGTGAAATGAAATTCCCTCCTGCGTCGATTAGCTCAATAGTCGATAGATTATATTCTTTTTCTGAAACCATATCTATTATTTTATCTTCAAAGAGTATTACTCTATCCTCCAATACACCATCTTCAAGGATTATTTTTCCATTTTTAATTCCCTTCATAGCCGCCTCCACTTAAATTTGATTTTTAATTCTATAATGTAAATATATTAAAATATTTGTCAATACTCTATTGAAAGCCATTATTATAATATAATAAAATGTAAATATAACAACAATTCCCTAATTTGGTGGTGAAATGATGCAACTGAATATCGAACAAAAGCGATTAGTTAACTTAAAACCAAATGGACATATGTTAATCAAGGGTGTTGCAGGTTCAGGTAAAACTACAGTTGCTGTTCATAAGATACCATTTTTATTAAATCATTATTGCTTTGCAGATGATGATAGCATACTTATGATAACTTTTAACAAGACACTTGTTTATTATCTTAATTATCTTTACAGCAAGATTGAACAGGATGAAATTCAAATGACCTTTGATGCATTAATAAGCAATCGCGATAAAGTAACAATCAAATCAATAGATAGCATTATTTATGATTTTTTCACTGAATGGAAGATAAAAAACGGAAAAAACCTAAAACTAATCTCGGATAAAAATTTAATGTATAACATTTTAAATCAATCAATTGCAGAGCTGCAAAAGGTATTCCCTAATGTTAAATTATTAGATCAAAAATATAATTCATTCCTTCTTGACGAAATCGAATGGATAAAAGC
>JAOAEI010000124.1 GCA_026416875.1 Caloramator sp. | reverse complement strand
ATCGTTGGGGATGTTTATAAGGTTATTCCTGAACTTATAAATGAGATTAAAGCTTATAAGGATAGCTGCGAAATAGTCAATCTATGAAAAAGAAAAATAGCCACAATATATTGATTTAACAATATATTGTGGCTATTTTTATACTGCTATTTCATCGTCGAATTTAATTTGTATTTCTCTTAACCTTCTAAAATCGAATTTAGGAATGTGGACTTGCTTTAAAAGCTTTATGCTGTCATCAAAATTATCTATTAGATTTAGATTATTGTTTTGCAATTCTTTAGCTAATACATCATTGTAATAATTACAGTAGGCAAAGTAGTCCTTTCTTTCTCTGTTATAGCTTTCATATTCTAATCCGCAGGCTTCTATGACTTCACGGCAAAGGTAGAGGTTGCAGGGATGAGGCCTTAGAGTAAAATGGAGTCTACAGCCATTTTTATCAAAGAAGGGGCAGAGCTTAAAAAATAGTGTAGAATCAAAATCCTTTGTATGAGGTTTTAATTTGTTATACTTTTCATCATCAAAATAACCTAAAACTTCAATATGATACTTTTCGATCTTTGAGTTTGGAAGATTTGCAATATCATAAATAAAATCTTTTTTTCCGAGATTTAATATATTTTTTATGTCAATCAGCTTATATTTAGGGAAATACCAGCAGCATCCCCTCATTTTAATTTTTAGATACGATGTTGATTCTAAAAATCCAAAACATTTGCCACAATATGAACATTTAAAAAGCGGAATGTTATCATGCACTACAAGGTTTAAACTGTGCATACTATCATCCCCCTTACAGTATGATTTATAGCACAATAATAAATATATTTCAAATATGTAAATATTATGAAAAAATAAAGAATAATTTTAAACTAAAAGAAATTAAAAGAAATATAGAAAAGATTATTAATTATTGAGTAAAATTAAAATTGTTTAGTGAATTTTTTAGGAATATAATTAAAATAAAGAAAATATAAGCTTATGGATGGGCAGGTATAGCTCAATGGCAGAGCTCCGGCTTCCCAAGCCGGCTATGCGGGTTCGATTCCCGTTACCTGCTCCATTTTTTATGTCTAAAATATCAAACTTTGTTGAAAAATTGCAAAATTTAGTATAAAATATTGAATTGTGAAGACTAGAATTTAACTTTGGAAGTAGGTGGACTATGAAACTTACCAGCATCTTTAGCGTTAGCCAAGGCGATGTGCTATCCCAGAGCATAATAGATGCTAAGGGAAACATCTTGTTAAGGGAAGGAGTAGTTTTAACCCAAAAATATATAAATAAACTGATGGATCTAGGAATTATGTATGTCTATATAAAGGACAAGAATTTATCGGATATACCAGGTCAGGATTTACATTTTTTAGAAATAAAAACTCAAGCTGTAAAAGCTTTAAATAAGGTTTGTTCAAGGGTAAATTTTATTAATAATGGAGATTTTAAGGAGACTTTAAAGACTATAAACGAACTTGTTGAATATCTGATAGATAACAAAGAAGTAAATTTTATGTATTTAACTGAATTAAAAACTTACGACAATTATACTTTTGTTCATTCTTTAAATTCCTGTGTTGTATCTTTATTTTTAGGGGTTCAAATGGCTTATTCTAAAGCGATGCTTATAGATTTAGGAGCAGGAACACTTTTGCATGATATCGGAAAAATGAAGATTCCACAAAGCATATTAAATAAAAATGGTAAATTAACCGAGGAAGAATATGATGTGATGAAGACACATCCTGAAATAGGTTACGAAATGGTAAAAAGTATAAATAGCATAAATGAAAGGGGAAAAAGCATAGTATTAGAACATCATGAAAGATATGACGGAAAGGGTTATCCTAATGGTCTTAAGGGGAAAGAAATATCAAAATATGCAAGGATAGCCTGTGTTAGCGATGTTTATGATGCCCTGATTAGCGATAGAATATATAGGAAGGCCTTTCCACCAAATGAAGCCTATGAGTTTATATTAGCTTCCTCTGGAACTTTTTTTGATCCGGAAATTGTAGACCTTTTTAGAAATCATTTTTGTGTATATCCATTAGGAATAGAAGTAAAGCTTTCAAATGGATGCCATGCCTATGTTGTTGGACAAAATAAGGGTTTCCCCGACAGACCAAGGGTAAGAATATTCAAGAATGAGGAAGGTAAAGAAATAGAACCTTATGATGTAAATTTAGTTGAAAAGATCAACGTTTGTATCGAAAACATAATTTTTTAGGTGGTTTTATGAGTATTTTGTTTATTGTTAATCCTATGGCTGGCAATGGAAGGGCATTAAAAGTATCAACACAAATTCGCGAAAGGATGGAAAAAGCAAAAAGGGAGTATCAGATCGTCCATACTAAGGGACCGGAGGATGCAATTTATATTGCTAGGGAGGCTACAAAATATTTTACCAAAATTGTATCTGTAGGTGGGGATGGAACATTAAATGAAGTCTTAAACGGTATAGTAGGAAGTAAAGCGGTTCTTGGTGTTATTCCCGCAGGGACTGGAAATGATTTTGCAAAAACGATTTATACTAGTCTAAATATAGATGATATTATTGAAACTATTTTAAATGGAGAAATAAAGAGCATAGATATCGGAAAATGTAACCAAAGATATTTTATTAACATAGCTAGTGCAGGTATCGATGCAGAAATTGCCCATAGGGTTCAAAGAATGAAAAAATATGTCTCTGGGAAGTTTGTTTATTTAACTGCGCTTTTTAAAACTTTAGTTAACTATAAAGGTATAGATTTTAAAATAAAGCTTGATGATGTTTCATTTCAGTCAAATACCCTTTTGATTACTGCTTCCAATGGCAAATATTATGGTGGCGGAATGCTTCCAACACCAGATGCAGACATAAAAGATGGGTATTTTGATGTATGTCATATTAAAAATTTGAATAAGTTAAAAATTATTTCTCTTTTAAACAAATTTATAAAGGGTAAGCATACTAAGTTAAAGGAAGTTACTATTTTTAAAACAAAACGATTGAACATTCAAGCGGAACAAAAGTTTTTTGTTAATATAGACGGGGAAAACTTAGAGACCAAGGAGGCAAATTTGGAAATTTGTAAGGATTTTATTAACATTGTATTACCGAAGAATAAAGATGAGTTTTTGAAAATATAAATATAAAAGAGCAGGTTTGAGTTTTATTTGTATGGAAAAGATAATCATAATTGCCATCTTAACTGAAGCTATATGGGAAACTTTAAAGATGATAAAAAAGGAAAAATACTTTAATATCGATAGGATAGGAGCCATTTTAGTTTCAGTTTTTATGTGTATAATTTTTGATCTTGATATTTTTTCTCTGTATCTTGGATTGGCAAAAGTAAAATATATAGGAAATGTCCTTACTGGTATTTTGATAAGCAGAGGTTCAAATTTTATCCATGACATATTAGGAATGATTTCCAGCATGTATCAATCAAGAAAAATATCTTCTTAAATATTGAAATATTCAAAAAAATAACTTATAATAATTTTAAAAGTAAATATTTCCATCAAGGGTGCTCGTTAAGAGCTTAAAAGGGAAA
>JAOAEI010000123.1 GCA_026416875.1 Caloramator sp. | reverse complement strand
CGCCGTATACCAGGCCGGTATGTGCGGTGGTGTGAGAGGACGCTGAATAAAATAATTATTCAGCTCCTACTCGATTATGATTTTTATAGTTTCGCCAGTGTGACTTATTACATTGACAAGTTCTAAGCCTTTATATTTTTTAAGTTCGTCAAAGACTATGCATAGAACGTCCCAATCTAAAGAATTAACATATTTTAAATCTTTTTCATCAACATATTTGTTTACAACCCTTTTACCTAATTTAAGAGAGAGCTTGATAATAAATAAGGGTAAAATTATAGGGATAGTAAATTTTGATTTGGAAGTTTTTATAAAAATTTTCATAATACCACCTATTCAATAGTAACCTCAACGATATCGCCCTCAGCACTTTTTACATCAACTATTTTCCCAATAACAGAGGCATCAAGTGCTTCAATCAAGGCATTCATATCTATATTTGCAGTTTGATTTTCCATTGGGATTGGGAATTTTCCTGTAGCCTTTAAAATTGCCTTTGCTGCCTTTACTGGAAAGTTCACGTTTACATTGTCCCCCTCATGGGATAAAACTTTAACCTTTAAAATTCTGCTGTCGTAATCATTATTTGTTTTTTCTTCCCTTTGATAAAGGGCATTGATAAGTTCGGCTGCCTTTTCTTGAGATATTTTCCCCTCATTTACCATAGTTAAAATTCTTAATATTTCCTCTTTCATAATATCCCCCTTTTTAATTAATCCCTTAACATTTTAATAGCCTCATCGGGCGTTATTTCACCCTTTTCCAGCATATCAAGGACTTCCTTTTCTTTTTCGGATTTTTGTTTAACAGGATAACCAAGAGCTAAAATTACTTCGTCGAGTTTTGAACGAACAGTTGGATAAGATATGGAAAGTTCCTTTTCAACATCTTTAATATTTCCCCTGCATTTTATGAATACTTCAACAAAATCCAGCTGTTCCTTGGTAAGATATGAAAGATTAGAAAGTTCAAATTCGTTTTCGATTGTTGTTCCGCATTTTCTGCAGCTAAGCCTTGTAATTTTTAATTTTGAATCGCAAACAGGGCAGCGAGTAATTATCTTGTATCCCATATTTTCACCATCCTTGATTATATTATAGCATTTATATTAAAATAATCAATATGAATATTAAAAATATTAAACATAACATTAAAAAAATTAATATGATAAAAATTTATAAAGGGCATAAAAAAGCACAGTATATTGAAATATACTGTGCTGCAAATTAACATTATGCGTAAATTTCATCCTTTTGATCAAGGACCATTTGAGCTATGTTGTTTGCATGGTCCCCTATTCTTTCAAGGTTACTTAATATATCAAGGAATACAGTTCCGCTGACTGGGTTGCATATTCCCCTTGATAATCTTTCAATATGATCATCCCTAAATCTTTTTTCTAGTTCGTCTATTTTTCCTTCGGTTTCTATTACCTCTTCTGCCTTTACAAAATCGGTAGTTTCAAGGGCTTCTATTGCCGAATCTATAGCAGATTTAACTGTTTCATACATTTCAGTAAGTTGTGATATTGCTGATTCAGAGAATGGAAGTTTGTTGTCAATTTTATATTGAGCAAGTTCTGCAAGGTTATCTGCATGGTCTCCAACTCTTTCGATGTCATTTACAACGTGGAAAAGCCCTGAAACAAGTTCCGATTGTTCTTCTGATAAAGAAGTATTCGATAAAGCTACCATGAATCCAGTTATTTCTCTTTCAAGGAAGTTTATAACTTCTTCTGTGCTAAATACCTGCTTTATTGCATTTTCATCTTCGTTTATTATAGCATCTATTGCGGTTGAAAGATTCTTAGATGCTAATCTACCCATCCTTATAACTTCCTTAACAAGTTGTCCTACAGCTATTGATGGGGTTTCTAGAAGCCTTCTGTCAAGATGTTCTAATGTCATAACATCTTCTTTTTCGTCCTTTCCTGGAACTAGCCAGCTGACAAATTTAACAAGAAGAGCAATAAATGGTGCTTGTATTATTGTATTAGTTACATTAAACATAGTATGGGCGTTTGCAATTTGCCTTTTAATATCTCCACCTAGCATAGGGATTAGATTTACAACAACAGGAAGTATAAGCATAAATATTATAGTTCCAATAACATTAAATGTTAAATGGATTAGGGCTGCCCTTTTAGCATTTTTGCTTGTTCCAATGCTTGCAAGAAGCGCTGTAACACAAGTTCCTATATTATCCCCAAATAGAATTGGGAGGGCAACAGCAAGGGGCATTGCATTGAGCCCTGCAAGGGCTTGTAGTATACCAATTGTTGCGCTACTGCTTTGAACTATAGCAGTCATACCAAGGCCGACTAAAACCCCCATTATTGGGTGATGTCCTATTGTAGTTATTAAGTTTTTAAACTCATCAAGTTCAGTTAAGGGCTTCATAGACTTTTCCATCATTTTCATACCAACAAATAGCATACCAAATCCAAGAATTATTCCACCAAGATCCCTTGTTCTTTTTCTTTTCCCGAACATAACCATGGTTACACCTAAAGCAAGGAAAATTGGTGCAATATCTGTAAGTTTAAAAGCTATAAGTTGAGCGGTCATAGTTGTTCCGATATTTGCCCCCATGATTACTCCAGCTGCTTGGAAAAGGTTCATAAGTCCTGCGTTTACAAATCCAACCGTCATAACAGTTGTTGCACTGCTGCTTTGAATTATTGCAGTAACAAATGCTCCTACTAAAATTGCAAGGACTCTGTTTTTAGTTAGGGTTTCAAGTATTTTTTTGAGTTTGTTACCTGCTGCCTTTTGAAGACCGTCCCCCATTGTTTTCATACCAAAAATAAAAAGACCAAGACCACCTAGAAGTTCAAATACGTTTTTCCAGCTCATAGTATACCTCCATTAGTTGTTAAAAATAAGTTAACACCAGGTTAAATTATAGTAAATTAACAACAAAGAAGTGTTAATTCTATGTTAATTTTATGTTAAATATAATTTTGAAATAGTCTTTTTTTTCTACAAAAGACAAAAAAATATGTATTAAGGATTTTTATGGGGATAGACTAAGAAAATGAAGGATATTCTATTGAAGATTGGCTATAATATCTAAATACAAGAAAAACGGCAATTTTTTAGATTTTTCATTATCAAAAATTGGAAGTATAATAAATAAAAAATATAAGGGGGTTTGTTTTTTGTTATATTTTTGGGTTATAGTTGCACTCTTAGGGATAATTGTTGATATCCTTACTAGTGCATATCTATTTTTTGCCTTTACAGTAGGGGCTATTTTTGCCATTGTTGCCTTAATTTTTAATGCTTCATATTTACTTCAGATTTTAGTTTTTTCGATTATCAGTGCTTTAACTTTAGGAATAAGCTATCCTTTAATTAAAAAGACATTAAAGAAAACTGTAAAAAGGACATTAAGAATGGAAGAGGAATATATAGGAATGGAGCTTACAGCTGATGAAGACATAATTGATAAGGCCCATATCAAAATTAACGGTATTTATTGGCTTGCTAAAAATACTGGGGAGATTATAAAAAAGGGAGAAGGCTTTAAGATAATTGGGATAGAAGGAAGTAAATTTTTAATTCAAAAAAGTAAGGGGG
>JAOAEI010000122.1 GCA_026416875.1 Caloramator sp. | reverse complement strand
TTTTCTGCATAAATTTTGATTTCCTTACCATTTACAACAATGGCATTTTCCTTTGCTTCAACAGTGCCTTCAAACTTGCCATAAAGTGAATCATACTTTAAAAGATGAGCAAGTGTTGGCGCATCAGTTAAATCGTTTATTGCTACTATTTCTACGTCCTTATTTAATCTTGTTTGTGCAATTTTAAATACGTTTCTTCCTATTCTTCCAAAACCATTGATAGCAACTTTAATTGTCATAATATCCCTCCTAAATATGTAAAATTTTTATTTTAAGTAAAAGATTAAACTTTTACTTGCTATGCAGTATATTAATAATCTCATTAGCTGCGGCTTCATCTGTTACAAGAACCATATTAGGATTATTTACTTTTGTTGCAATAATTGCCTCAGCCTTATTTTTACCACCGGCAATCGCTACTACATTCTTAATATTTTTCACATCGTAAAAATTTATACCGATAGAAGGTGTTCTAAAGATTGCTTCACCGGATTTGTTAAAATAATATCCGAATGCTTCCGCAACTGCTCCTTTACTTATAAGTTCATTTATTTGTTGAGGTGACATTCCTCTTCTTTTAGACATTTCATCGGCTCTTCCTATGCCAAAGATTAACAAATCAGATTTTGATAGTATTTCTAATATTTCTTTTACTTCTGGTTCATTCGCAATCGTTTCTAATGTTTCTAGGCTAATATTGTCTGGAACATGCAAAAGCCTATAATTTGCGCTTATTTTTTTAGCTAAATTTGCAGTTAAAGTGTTTGCCTGTATCTCAACATCTCTGCCAATTCCACCTCTTGCTGGAAGAACTAAGACATCTTTTGTGACAATCCTTGGAAAATTTTCTACAACTTGAGCAACTGAAGTTCCACCAGTTAACGATATAATGGAACCTTCGTGTATTATCTCCTTTACATAATTTGCACATGCCCTACCCATTTCCTTTAATACCGTTTTGTCCTTTTCGCTATCACCAGGAACTATAATCACTCTCTTAATTTTTAGTAATTTTTGCACCTTTTCCTCTAAATGTTTATAGTCATTTAATACATAGATAATTTCCTTAAGTTCCTCAAGTATCTTCTCTCCGTCTCTAGTTAAAACCATTCCTATAGGATTCACTTCAACTAATCCTTGATTTTTTAAAAATTCAACTTCAGTTCTTACAATCCTTTCACCTAAATTAAGTTCCTGTGATAAAGATCTTCTTCCTACAGGCTGATTGTAATATATATTTTTTAATATTTCATATCTTTTTTTCAAAAGCTCTATCATTTCAGGAATTATCTTTTGTTGTATTGCAAGGACTTTTTTCAAGAAAAAATCACTCCTCAGGTGCTTTAAATACGGGACCTAATATGTCCCTATGTTGTTAATTTTGTCCCTCTTTCTAAATCAAATATAACATTTTTATTTATTTTTTTCAATAGCCTATTTAACATTTTTATCTAATTTTCTTAAATTTGAAGGTAAAATATCCATTTCCTCCCTATATTTTGTTACTGTTCTTCTTGAAATCTTAATGCCTTTTTCCATTAGAATATTAGATATTTGAAGGTCTGAATATGGCTTTCTTTTATCCTCATTTGTTATTAAATCTTTTATAAGTCTCTTTATATGCTCTACAGATACTCTCTCATCTTCTTGTGCAATTCCTCTTGATAAAAGATTTTTAACTAACATTATTCCTTTTGGTGTTTGCACATATTTATTGTTAACGGTTCTGCTTACTGTAGATTCATGTAAATTAGTAACCTTTGCTATATCACTAAGATATATAGTTTTTTTTGTGCCATTTTTAAATAAATACTCTTTCTGCTCATTTGCTATAAATAAAAATATTTTTTCTAGGGTATTCTTCCTATTTTCAATTGCTTTTATTAACGCAAATGCCCTTTTAACCTTATCTCTAACGAACTCTTTCTCAAAATTATCTCCTTTTGATAATAACTCCAAATACATTTTATTTATCTTAAGCTTAGGTATTCTTTTATCCATTATTTCTATCTTTATTTCATCGTTAATATTATCAAACAGGATTAAAGCATCCGGAAAGGTATATTGTAGATTACTACTTTTATAAATTAAACCAGGCTTTGGATTTAATTTTTTAATTATATTAATATAATCAAATATTTTTTCTTTTGTTAATCCCAGTGATTTTGAAAGTTTTGTATAGTTTAAACTCGCAACATCCTCTAAATATTCTTCTATTATTTTAATGAGTATATCATCTGCAAGGCCTCTATTAATCAATTGTAATTTTAAGCATTCCTTTAAATCCCTAGCACAGACACCATAAGGTTCAAAGGACTGAATAATTCTAATCGCTTCTTCTACTTCCCCTATCCTTACCTTAAGTTCCTTTGACAATTCCTCTATAGAAAGAGTAAGATAACCAGCTTCATCTAAATTATCAATTATATATTTCCCAATTTTATATTTTTTATTATCAAGTTTTGAAAGTCTCAGCTGTTCAAGTAGAACATCCCTAAGATTTAGTTCCTTAGTTTCAATAATTTCTCTATCATTAGTTTCATCATTTATTTCTTGGTAACACATGTTTTCATCTTGATGCAAAAATTTTATAAAATTTATATATTCTTCCTCATCTACATCTAAAACAGGGTTCTCTTCAACTTCTTCGTAAACATATCTTTCAAGATCTAATATATTCATTTGTAAAACTTTCAAAGATAGATTCATATCCTGAGTCAATATTAGCTTATTTTCCATTTTTATATTCAAATCAAATTGCAACATATTCTTCCCCCACTGTAAAAAATATTCTAAATTTATTATACAAAAAAATAAACAGGCATTGTAGCCTGTTTATCTTTCGCCCTTTGTATATGGAATACCATCTGCTGCTGGAGGAGTAGTTTTTCCAACGAATCCCGCAAGCATAAGCATCGTTAAAAGATATGGGAATGAGTAGTAAACTTCGTCTGGAACCTTCCACCCAAATCCCTGTGCAACTATTCTAAAGGCTTCAGCAAACCCAAATAACAAGCTAGCTGCAAGAGCTCCAAAAGGCTTCCAGTTTCCAAATATCATTGCTGCTAGTGCAATAAAACCTTTACCACTTACCATACCTTCTCTAAATAGGTTTGTAGCACCGAGGGATAGGGCTGCTCCTCCTAATCCTGCAAATGCTCCTGATAAAAGAACGCACAAATATCTCATTTTATAAACATTTATACCTAAAGTATCTGATGCCTTTGGATGCTCACCTACTGATCTAATCCTAAGTCCTAGAGGTGTATAGTAGAGCATTAAATGAAGAACTAAAGCTAAACCAAAGGCAATAAAAACAAACCAGTTAAGCTCAGCTAATAGATTACCTATTAGTGGAATTCCTTTAAAAAATTCCTTGGGATAGCTAAGTTGTGTAACGCCATCAGTTTGGCCATCTCTTGCAAATATTTTAAATAGTAAGAAGCTCATTAAAGCTGCTGAGAATATATTAATTGAAACACCGGATATTGTTTGGTCAGCTCTAAGATTAATACTTAATACAGCATGTATCAAAGCTATTGCCATGCCGGCTAAAATTGCAAATAATACTCCTATCCAAGCGTTATTTGTAAGGAATGATCCCAAAACTCCAAAAAATGCTCCAGCTATCATTATTCCTTCAAGTCCTATATTTACAACGCCAGATCTTTCTGAAATTACGCCACCCAAAGCCGCAAAAATTATAGGAGTTGCCAATCTTAATGTAGCTGCAATTAATGAGACGAATAGGGAGATCGTTAT
>JAOAEI010000121.1 GCA_026416875.1 Caloramator sp. | reverse complement strand
TCTGAATAAAGTGCTTTTTTGTATTTACAGAAAAATGTTGAGGTTTATTTACAACCCCAACATTTATTATAGAACCATTAATTTCTTTTACCATTTCATCAGACATTTCTTTAAGGATTATTGAAGCTCTTGCAACTTCTTCTGAAGAAGAATATAACTCCTCTGATGTCGCAGCTATTTCTGTTATTATAGCAGAAACATTATTTAAGCTCTCGGATGAAGTATTTAAATTATTTAGAATATCATCTTTTTTGCTATTTACTTCTAAAACATGGGTATATATGTTATTAATCTTAGGAATTAAATTTGAAATAGTATTTAAAAGTTCTTTAAATATTTCAGTAGTATTTTTATTATTTTGAATTTGTTTTTGAATTGTCATTGACATATTGCTGGTATTTTGGATTACAAGTGCGTTTTCATTTGAAATAGTATTAATTATTTCATTTATATTGAGGGCCGATTCCTTTGATCTTTCTGCAAGTTTTCTTATTTCTTCTGCTACAACAGCAAATCCTTTTCCGCTTTCACCTGCCCTTGCAGCTTCAATAGCTGCGTTTAGGGCAAGGAGATTGGTTTGTTCTGCTATATTATTTATGAGCCCTAATATTTCGCTGATCTTATTTATATTTAAATTAAGGTTTTCAATACTTTTTGCAACAAATCCAAAGGATGCATTTATTTCATCCATTGAAGAAATAAAAGAATTAATATTTTCATTTCCGTTTTTAATTAGTGCATTTATATTTGTAGCATCCTTTTCTATTTCTTCAATTAAAATAACAATTTTTTGTATATTTTCGTTAAAATCCCTCGTTAAACTAACTACTTTTTCTATGCTTTGATTTTGGCTTTCTACATCATAACTTGTTGACTGCATTGAAGCTGAAACGTCTTCTGAGGCCTTTTGCAGCTCCTTTGCAACATAGGATAAATTTTGAGCCTGATCATTTAATGTTAAAAAGTTTTTCTTTATGTTTAATAGAATACTGTTAACTGATAACCTAAATTCATCTGTCTTTTTGATTATATTTTCTATTTCATCCTTAGTATTGGCATCTAACTTAACAGTAAGGTTTCCAGATGAAAGTTCATTTATATTTATAAGGGCATTGTCTATTTGAAAAACAACATTTTTAGAATATCTATTTATAAAAAATATAGCAATTATAAAAAGAATTATAAAGATGTAGATCATAGAAGCTATTAGTTTTGAGTTAATATATTCTAAAACTGAAACATCCATATCTACAGCAACAATTCCTACAATTTTGCCTTCAGAATTTTTAACAGGAGCATAGGCAGAAACAAAGGTTCCCCATTTGTCTTTTATAGGGAATTTTAATACAGATATCTTACCATTCATAGCTAATGTCATTTCCTTCTTATGGACATATTCTTCACCTAAAGAAGCAGCATCTTCTGTTGCACCATCAACTATAAAATAAACTTTGTCATTATCTACAAAAAGAGTATAAACAAATTTAACGTCGCTATTGCTTTTGGCTCTAATTAAACTATCTTTTACATCTTTAAAATCCTGAGAATTCATATCTTTAGATTCCCAAACTCTTTGCAGTTTATCTCCGTCTATCATTTTCTGGGCAAATTCCACTGTTTTTATCGCATTGCTTTGGAGTTTTGTTAAGCTTGAGTATAAAACAAATATGTAAGATAGAAGCATAAGAATTAAAAAACAAAAAGAAATGCTTGCTATTAACTTTATAATATTTTTACCAAACCGACTAATTTTCATTTTCCCCCTCCTATCATTTTAAAAACTGAAAATATTATATCATATGTAAATAAAGTAATGAATAAATCAATGTAAAATTTAATCAAAAACAATCGGAATTTGTCATATTAATTTAATTCTTGTCATTTTACTTTTATTGTAAAAATAATTAAAATATAGTAAAATCATGCTAGATGCATACGTTTGCATAAATTTAAAAGGGGGGATTAGATGAAAAGGTTTAAACAAAGGATAAGCATAATCCTTATATTCTTATTCTTAATTAATTTCTTTCCAAAATTTAATTTGACTTACTTGGTAAAGGCTTCTTCAAGGGCAGACGATGTAGTTGCACTGGTTGGAAATTTTACTTTAGATGGGACTAAAGTAGAAAACAATTGGAAACCGGATGACAAGAATAATTTTATGAAATCCTTTGGGAACGGAATTTATGAGGCGGTTGTGGATTTTAAAGAAGCTGGCAGCTATGAATACAAAGTAGCCCTTAATAAAAGCTGGGATGAAAACTATCCTTCACAAAATAGACAGCTTAATTTAACTGAACCTAGAAGGGTTTTATTTAGATTTGATAATAAAAACAAGAGGATTATAGATTCAGTAAATGAACCTCAGGAGTTTAAACTTTCAGCAACTTTAGTTGGGAATCTTAATGATTTTACTGAGAACGGTCAATTTTGGAATCCAGGTGATGCTAATTTTGATTTAATTTATATAGGCGGTGGATTTTTTAAGGGCACCTTTAAACTTTCACCAAGGACTCAAAACACTAAGCTTGAATATAAAGTAGCTTATGATCATAAGTGGTCTAATGGTGAGGTAGGACAAAATAGGGAAGTTCAAATTACTTCTCAGTTAGATGTAACCTTTCTTGCAAATCCTTATCTAAATATTTGTATTGATTCAATTAATAATCCGTGGATAAATACAGTTGTTTCGATTATAGGAGAAGTAAGAGAAAATAATACTTGGGATGCTTCGGCAAAGGGGTATGAGTTTGACTATTTAGATGGTGATGGAAAATTTATTTATAGGAGTTTTTTAAATGAAGGAAGATATGAATACAAGGCATGTGAAAATTATTCATGGAACAGCGGTGGAATACCAAGAAGCGGAAATAAAGTTTTAAACATCCCAAGTGGGGGTAAATATGTCATATTTATTGCAGATGTTAAGAATGCAATCCTTTATGACAGCTTAAACGATTACAATAAAGTTGCTGAAATTTTAGGGTTTGAAAATCCAATAGTTAGTCCAGAAATTACTTTAGATGGAAAGGTTATATTTAGATATAAAAACGATAGGGCAGAGAAGGTTTCGGTTGCAGGAAGCTTTAATAATTGGGATAAAAATGCAAATCCTATGACAAATGAAAATGGCGTTTGGACATTAACATTAAGCCTAAATCCTGGGGAATATCAATATAAATATGTTGTAACAGAAAATGGAATTGAATCTTGGGTAAGTGACCCTTCAAATCCTAATGTGGTTGATGACGGATACGGCGGGAAAAATTCTAGGCTTATTGTTCCTGCAAAGGTAAGTAGTCCAATAATAGAGGGTAATAAAGTTATATTTAATTATTTGGATTTAACTGGAAAAGCAAAGGAAGTCTATCTTGCAGGTTCTATGACCAACTGGGGAGATGGAAAAATTTTAATGACTAAAGGAGAAGACAATATTTGGTCCATTAGCCTACAGTTAAAACCAGGCAAGTATCTTTATAAATTTATCGTTGATGGAAACTGGATGACGGACCCATTAAACTCAAGAAAGGAAGGCAACCCACCCTTTGATAATTCTGTTTTATACGTTCCAGGGCTTCTTGATATTGATGTGCCCTTCGAGGTGGAACAAAACACATCAATAAAGCTTCTTGCAAAGGCTATTAAAGGGGACGGTTCATTAGAGGATTATCAAAACGTAGAATGGTTCTTAGTAGAAAATCCAAACCAAATAGCTACAATAGGTGGAGATGGAACTTTAACATTAGGACAGCTTCCTGAGGGAGTGGATTCACTAAGAATTAAGATATCTGCAAAAGAT
>JAOAEI010000120.1 GCA_026416875.1 Caloramator sp. | reverse complement strand
CCTGCCATATTGTCCGATATCAATGTAACATCTATTCCATCACTCATTAATTCGAAGGCAGTTAATCTTGCCCCCTGAAGAAGAGGCCTTGTTTCATCGGCAAAAACCTTAATTTCCTTACCCATTTCTTTAGCACTTCTTATAACACCAAGGGCAGTTCCCCAACCCGCTGTAGCTAAAGCACCAGCATTACAGTGGGTTAAAACAGTGCATTTATCCGGAAGCAATTTAGCCCCGTATTCTCCAATTCTTTTATTTAGTTCAAGATCTTCTTTAAAAATTTCATTTGCTTCATTTTCTAATATTTCGATTATATTTTCATTATGTATAGCAGAATAGAATTTATCCTTCATTCTGCTGAGGGCCCAAAACAAATTAACTGCTGTTGGCCTTGTTGAGGCTAATATTTCAAATACTTTCTGCATATCCTTTTCGAATTTTATTTTATCATTTGAGTAAACTCCCTTTGCTCCAAGAACAACTCCATATGCTGCAGCAATTCCTATGGCTGGAGCACCTCTTACAACCATACTTTTTATGCATTCTGCAACATCATTATAGCTATTGCATTCTATGTATTTAACTTCTATAGGTAAAAGTCTTTGGTCTAGAAGATGAAGTTTAAAATCAGACCAAATTATAGGCTTCATACATATTTCCCCTTTATTTTAATATTTGAAATTGCTGTTTTATATATCCACAATGATTACTTTTTATCCGCAATAGTAGCATAACATAAATTAAATTTTCTTACAAGGACAACCTTTGGTAGTTTAGGCTTAACATTGATGATAATTTAAACATATTAGTTAAATGGCATCATAAAATGTGCTGATTTTAGCAATTAATTTAAATCTTTACATTTTTCTATTCTAAAAAATCATTTACATTATTATTTTTTTACTTTAGTATATTATTATAGCACTATTTGTTGATAATTTTAAATATTTGGTGGTGATAAATTGAGGACTTTTATTACCTTTGAGTTTGATAAAAAAACTAAGGAAGAAATTGCAAAAGTTCAGGCTCTTATTAAGGAGAATTCTTTAAAAGGTAGATTTAAGCATATTAACAATTTTCATTTAACGATTAAATTTTTAGGTGAAACGGATAAAGAAAAAATAGATAAAATATACGAAGAACTAATAAAAAATTTTAAAGATATAAAGAAAATAAATGTATATTTAAAGGGAATTGATGCCTTTAGAAATGGTTATACTATTAAAACGATATTTTTAAACGTATTTGGTGAGACAGAAAAAATCGAAGAAGTGGCAAAAAGAGTGGATGACATTACAAGCATATTTGGGTTTAAAAGGGATAATAAGTTTATCCCACATGTTACAATAGCTCAGGATGTTGAGCTGAAGGTTCCTTTTTCGGAATTAAAGGACAAACTAAAAGATATTTGTATCGACGAGATAGTTTTTGATAAGATTGTTATAATGAAAAGCGAAGAAGTGGATAGAAAAAGAATTTACACACCTATAAAAACACTATATTTGCGTTAGAAAGGATGATTCTATGATTACAAAGGAACAAATTAAAAGAATCAATGAGCTATATAAAAAGCAGGTGGAAGGAACTTTAACAGAAGAGGAAAAAAAAGAACAGGCATATCTTAGAAGACTTTATGTTGATTCTGTAAAGGAAAGTTTAAAGGCTCAACTCGACAACATCAAAATAGTAACGCCGGAAGAATATGAAAAACTTCAAAAAGAAAATAAATGTTCCTGTGGACATGACCATTGCGAACATAAGCATTAATTTAGGGTGGTTATATGAAAAAAGAATTAAGACGGGAAATGATTAAAAAACGATTAGAGATGTCAAAGGAGGATGTAGAAGAAAAAAGCAATAAAATAATGGATAAAATAATTAATATTCTTCAAGAGAAAAAAATAAACAATATAATGCTTTATTTTCCTATAAAGAATGAAGTTTCTACTGAAAAACTTGCTTTATTTTGCTTTGAGAGAGGAATTGGAGTAATTTATCCAAAATCAATTATAGAAACTTATACTATATTACCATGCCAAATTAAATCCTTCAATGATTTAGAAGAAGGCGAATATGGAATACCAGAACCTAAAACGTATGAAATAGTTGATAAGAAGGACATTGATATCGTTATTGTCCCAGGTGTTGCATTTTCAAGGTTGGGCTATAGGCTAGGTTATGGAGCAGGGTATTATGATAGATTTCTTTCAGATTATAAAGGAACAAAAATAGGGGTATGTTATGCATTTCAAATTTGCGATTCTGTATTTAACGAAGTATATGATGTTAAAATGGATGCGATAGTGACGGAGTTAGAAATATTTGAATTTAATAAAATTAAATGATAGAATTTAATTGACTAAATTTTAAGGAGGTAAGTATATGGAAAACAATAAACTAGAATCACTAACAAAAAAGTATGAGTACATATGGGATAAAATAGGGGAAAGTGAAGTTAAGGAAATTATGGATTTTGCTGAAAAGTATAAGGATTTTATGAATAAGGCAAAAACTGAAAGGGAAGCTACAGCAGAAATTGTAAGGATGGCAAGGGAAAAAGGCTTTATAGATTTAAACGATGCTATTGCACAAAATAAAAAGCTTTCTGTAGGAGATAAGGTTTATGCTGTTAATAAGGAAAAGGCAGTAGCTTTATTTGTTATTGGAAAAACTGCAATGGAGAAGGGAATGAACATTGTAGGCTCCCATATAGATTCTCCAAGAATAGACCTAAAACCAAATGCACTATATGAAGATGAAGGTTTTGCTCTACTTGAAACACATTATTATGGTGGCATTAAAAAATATCAGTGGGTAACAATTCCTCTTGCTCTTCATGGAGTTGTTGTAAAAAAAGGTGGGGAAAAGGTTAACATAGTAATTGGAGAAGATGATAATGACCCTGTTCTTTACATAACCGACCTTTTAATACACTTATCAGCGGACCAAATGGAAAAGAAATTAGCAAAAGGCATTGAAGGGGAAGACTTAAATGTTCTTATTGGAAGCAGACCAATTGAGGATAAAGAGGCAAAGGGAAGAATAAAATTAAACATCTTAAGAATTTTAAACGAAAAATACGGAATCGATGAAGAGGATTTTGTTACAGCAGAATTTGAAATTGTGCCAGCTGGAAGGGCAAGGGATGTTGGTTTAGATAGAAGCATGGTAATGGCATATGGTCATGATGATAGAGTTTGTGCTTATACTTCTTTAGAGGCGATATTAGAGATAGATAACCCAGAAAAAACTTGTGTGGCACTATTTGTAGATAAAGAAGAAATAGGAAGCAATGGTGCGACAGGAATGCACTCAAAATTCTTCGAAAATGTTGTTGCGGAAGTTATGGAATTAATGGGAGAATATTCAGAGTTGAAATTAAGAAGATGTCTTGCAAATTCAAAGATGCTATCATCCGATGTTACTGCTGCCTTTGATCCTATTTATCCAAGCGTGCTTGAAAGAAAAAATAGCGCTTATATGGGCAAGGGTATCGTAATAACAAAGTATACAGGATCAAGAGGAAAATATTCCTGCAATGATGCCAATGCAGAATTTTTAGGCTACTTAAGGGATTTATTTAATAAGCACAATATTATTTGGCAAACTGGAGAACTAGGAAAGGTAGATCAAGGTGGTGGAGGAACCATAGCTTATATACTTGCTGAATATGGAATGGAAGTTGTAGATTGTGGAGTGGCACTTCTTAGCATGCATGCTCCTTGGGAAATAGCAAGCAAAGCGGATATTTATGAAACTTATAAGGCTTATAAGGTATTTTTACAATATGCATAAAAGGCAGGTTTTCCCT
>JAOAEI010000011.1 GCA_026416875.1 Caloramator sp. | reverse complement strand
ATAGAAGATGCATTAAATGCTACAAAGGCAGCAGTAGAAGAAGGTATAGTTCCAGGTGGTGGAACTGCATACATCAACGTAATTCCTGCTGTTGCTGAGCTTGAAGCAAAGGAAACTGAAGCTGATGTTAAGGTTGGTATCAGCATAGTTAAGAGAGCTCTTGAAGAACCACTAAGACAAATAGCAGAAAATGCTGGATACGACGGAGCTGTAGTTGTTGAAAAGGTTAAGGCAAGCGAAAGAGGAATTGGCTTCGATGCTCTACATGAAAAGTATATCAACATGATTGAAGCTGGTATAGTTGACCCAACTAAGGTTACAAGATCAGCACTTCAAAACGCTGCATCAGTTGCTGCTACATTCTTAACAACTGAAGCTGTTGTTGCAGACATTCCAGAAAAGAAGGATAATCCAATGCCAGGCGGAATGCCAGATATGTATTAATAAAAAATTCCCCTCAAGCTTAGTTGAGGGGAATTTTTTATTCTTCAAGCTTAAATTTATTAATTTCTTTTACCATTTCATCAGACATTTCTTTAAGAATTATTGAGACTTTTGCAATTTTCTGTTTAAGATATCATCTTTACTGCTATTTATTTTTAAAGCATGGGTATATATTGTTAGTTTTGAAAATTGAGCATAAATATTATATAAAAGTTCTCTAAGCATTTTTATGGCATATCTATTACTTTAAATTTAAACAGTTTTTAACATGGAATTATGTTTTATATTTTTGATTTACTAATATTGTAAAAATGTTTAAAATATAGTAAAATCATGTTAGATGCATACGTTTGCATAAATTTAAAAGGGGGGGATTATATGAAAAGATTTAAACAAAGGATAAGCATAATCCTTATCTTCTTATTCTTAATTAATTTCTTTCCTAAATTTAATTTAACTTCCTTGGTAAAGGCTTCATCAAGGGCAGATGATGTAGTTGCACTGGTTGGAAACTTTACTTTAGATGGAACTAAAGTAGAAAACAATTGGAAGCCAGATGACAAGAATAACTTTATGAAACCCTTTGGGAATGGAATTTATGAGGCGGTTGTGGATTTTAAAGAAGCTGGAATCTATGAATACAAAGTAGCCCTTAACAGAAGCTGGAATGAAAACTATCCTTCACAAAATAGACAGCTTAATTTAACTGAACCTAAAAGGGTTTTATTTAGATTTGATAATAAAAACAAGAGGATTATCGATTCAGTAAATGAACCACAGGAGTTTAAACTTTCAGCAACTTTAGTTGGAAATCTTAATAATTTTACTGAAAACGGTCAATTTTGGAATCCAGGTGATGCTAATTTTGATTTAATTTATATTGGTGGTGGATTTTTTAAGGGCACCTTTAAACTTTCCCCAAAGCCTCAAAACACTAAGCTTGAATATAAAGTAGCTTATGATCATAAGTGGTCTAATGGTGAAGTAGGACAAAATAGAGAAGTTCAAATTCCGTCTGAGTTAGATGTAACTTTTCTTGCAAATCCTTATCTTGATATTTGTATTGACTCAATTAATAATCCGTGGATAAATATAGTTGTTTCGATTATAGGAGAAGTAAGAGGAAATAATACTTGGGATGCGTCGGCAAAGGGGTATGAATTTGACTATTTAGATGGTGATGGGAAATTTATTTATAGAAGTTTTTTAAATGAAGGAAGATATGAATACAAGGCATGTGAAAACTATTCATGGAATAGCGGTGGAATACCAAGAAGCGGAAATAAAATTTTAAACATCCCAAGCGGGGGTAAATATGTCATATTTATTGCAGATGTTAAGAATGCAATTCTTTATGACAGCTTAAATGATTACAATAAAGTTGCTGAAATTTTAGGATTTGAAAATCCAATAGTTAGTCCAGAAATTACATTAGATGGAAAGGTTATATTTAGATATAAAAACGATAGGGCAGAGAAGGTTTCAGTTGCAGGAAGCTTTAATAATTGGGATAAAAATGCAAATCCTATGATAAATGAAAATGGAATTTGGACATTAGCATTAAGCCTAAATCCTGGTGAATATCAATATAAATATGTTGTAACCGAAAATGGAAGTGAATCTTGGGTAAGTGACCCTTCAAATCCTAATGTGGTTGATGATGGATACGGCGGAAAAAATTCTAAACTTATTGTTCCTGCAAAGGTAAGTAGTCCGGTAATAGAGGGTAATAAGGTTACATTCAATTATTTGGATTTAACTGGAAAAGCAAAGGAAGTCTATCTTGCTGGTTCTATGACCAACTGGGGAGACGGAAAAATTTTAATGACTAAAGGAGAAGGCAATATTTGGTCCATTAGCCTACAATTAAAACCTGGTAAGTATCTTTATAAATTTATCGTTGATGGAAATTGGATGACGGATCCATTAAACTCAAGAAAGGAAGGCAACCCACCCTTTGATAATTCTGTTTTATACGTTCCAGGGCTTGTTGATATTGATGTGCCCTTTGAGGTGGAACAAAACACATCAATAAAGCTTCTTGCAAAGGCTATTAAAGGGGACGGTTTATTAGAGGATTATCAAAATGTAGAATGGTTCTTAGTAGAAAATCCAAACCAAATAGCTTCAATAGGTGGAGATGGAATTTTAACATTAGGACAACTTCCTGAGGGAGTAGATTCAATAAAGATCAAGATATCTGCAAAGGATAAAACTTCAAATGTTGAGGTTTTAAAGGAAGTCCAAGTTGTAAGGGAACTTTCAGAAGTTCCTGGGGGAAGGTTAGTAGTTTTAGTTGGAACAATTCAGCATCTTGTCGGTGCAAAGGATTGGGATCCATCATCACAGATTACAAGAATGAAGCATATAGGAGATGGCATTTATAAATTTACAATAAAAAATGTTCCACCTGGAATATATGAATATAAAGTTGCTATGGGTTCCTGGAATGAAAACTATGGTAAAGATGGAGCAAGGGATGGGGCTAACATTCAGATGCAGGTTATAAAGCAGCAGGATATAACCTTCTATTATTCAGATATAAGCCATATAATAACTGATTCTACAAAATATGCTCCTCTGTTTGGGGAGGATAGGCCTAAGTTAATAGGACTTGATAAGGAATATGTTATGAAAGATCTAACCCTTACGGGAATATATTCAGCTTCTGTAAATCTAAAAGCTGGAACATATAAAGGAGTAAAGGTAGTTATAGGAGATCAAGAATACGAGTATCCGGAGATTGTATTAAATGAAGACAAACAAGTTACATTTAGCTATGATTATGTAACAGGTCTGATATTCAACAACGCTTCCCAAAGGAATATAGATATAAGTAAAATTTATTATGATTCAAGAGATTTAAGCTTCAAGGAGCCCTTTGGTGCTGTTAAAGTTGGAGAAAATGTAAAATTCAACATAAGAACGGGACAGGATGTTTCACAAGTAAAACTTGTTGTATTAACTCCAAATGGTAAAGAAAGCATAGATATGACAAAAACTATTGTAGAAGATAACTTTATTTGGAACACTACCTATACACCAAGTGAAAAGGGAATGTATCAATATTATTTTATAATCTCAAATGGTTCTGAAGTAAAGGCCTATGGCGACGACGATGGACTATATGGAAAGGGTAAAGCCGATGATTTAGGAAAGGTTTTGTCCTATGGGCTTAACGTATATCTTCCTGATTTTAAAACTCCTGATTGGATGAAAAACGCTGTGATATATCACATATTCCCAGATAGATTTTACAACGGAGATAAGAAAAACGACTATTCACAAAAATTTGCAAGGGGAAGTGTTCTTTACGAATTTTATGATGATTGGTATGCAATCCCTGAAGTTCCATCTTTGGAGGATAGAGAAGACTATAAAGGAACAAGGGGAGATAAAGAATGGTGTAACGAAATGTATGGTGGAGATATAGAAGGAGTTATAAAGAGGCTAGATTATCTAAAGGCCCTTGGAGTAAATGTAATCTACTTTAATCCTATTTCTAAATCCATATCAAACCATAGATATGATGCAACTGATTACAAGGAACTTGATCCACTACTTGGCTCTATGGATGATTTTGTAAGACTTGCTAATGAAGCTAAAAAGAGAGGAATGAAAATAATACTTGATGGAGTATTAAATCATGTTTCTGATGACTCAATTTATTTTGATAGATATGGCAAATACATGACAAAGGGGAAACCCCTTGGAGCTTATCAATATTGGTCAAGGGTTTACGATTTGATGAACCTTGAAGGATTAAGTCAGCAGGAGGCTGAAAATAGAGTTCATGAATACTTTAGAAGCATTGGAATTACTGATTTCCATTATAAGGATTGGTTTAAGATTGAAAACAGGAAGGTAAATGTTGGGAAAGCAACCGAGCGCTATTACTATGAAGGATGGTGGGGATTTGACTCTATGCCTGTGATACAGGCACTAAATGGTTCAGAATATCAAGTTAAATCTTGGGCTGAAGAAGTTGTTGATGGCGAAGATTCGCATACAAGGTATTGGTTAAGAAAAGGTGCTAGCGGCTGGAGACTCGATGTTGCAAATGAGGTTTCAGATGAAACATGGGTTAATTTCAGAAGAGCTGTAAAGGAAGAAGGGGATAATGTAATAATAGGTGAGATTTGGGATGATGCTACAAGATATCTTTTAGGAGATATGTATGATTCTGTTATGAATTATAGATTTAGAGGAGCTCTGTTGGATTTCTTAACAGGACAAAAGGATGCTAAAAAGACTATGGAAATGCTAGAGCTTATAAGGGAACAATATCCAAGGGAAGCTTTTTATGCGATGTTTAACTTAATCGATTCCCACGATACCCAAAGGGCAATATCTGCCTTTGATGGATATCAAAAGAGCGTAAAGGATATAGCTAATCCTCCAAGCGAAAATGCAAAGAAACTTCTAAAGCTTGCAGCATTGATGCAGATGACATATCCTGGAGCACCGGTTATATATTATGGAGATGAGGCAGGACAATTTGGTGCAGATGACCCTGATAACAGAAGAACCTTCCCATGGGGTAAGGGCGATAGGGAGCTTGTTGAATGGTATGCAAAACTCATTAACATAAGAAATAGTTATGAAGTATTAAGAACTGGTGAAATTAGACCAATATCAGTCAATGAAGATGTTTTAGCATATATGAGAGAAAAGGGATCAGATAAAGCAATCATAATCATAAACAGGGGGGCGTCAAAGAATATAAGCTTAAACCTTCCATATGAAAATGGAACAAAATTCATAGATTTAATTTCAGGGCAAGAAGCTGTAATTTCAAATGGGAGGGTTAACTTAAATTTAAATGAAAAATCAGGAGCAATATTGGTAAATGAAATAAAGGAAATAGCGATTGATGTAGAAAGCTTAAAACCTGCTTATGATTCAAGCTTTATAGTAGAAAATAGAGCAATGGATAAGGAAGACAAGGATGAACAGGAATTAATAAAAGCGATGCTTAAAGCAAATGAAGGTTCAGTTTTTGAAGCTCCAAGTAGTATTTCAAGAGAAGCATTATATGCTGCTACACTTAAGAATATAATTATAACAAGTAAAATTAAGGATTTTGAAATAAGCTATAATGCAAAAGACATATTAAGAAACGTTGAAAATTCTTTTGAAGTTGATATTGAACATTCAAGTGACGTGAAATTAAATGATATTGGAAAGAAAATATTTACATTTAAACTCATATCAAATGTAGACAAATTAGTTAATGCAAAGCTAAAGTTAAAAACAATGCTTGATACTAAAAAGTTTAATAATGTATTTGTATATTATTTTGATAAAGAAAACAATAAATTTATTAAATTACCTTCTATTTTCGAAAGTGGCGCTTTAGAATTTGAAACGGATAGATTTGGAAGCTTTATTTTAACTGATAAAACAATTGAAGAAACAGTGATAGTTGAAAACATTACTCCTAATATTAGTTTTAAATTAGGTTCAGATGCTGTTATAAAAGTCAAAGCACAAAATATCTCTAATGTAGCTCAAAAAGCAAGTTTAATTGTTGGTTTGTTTGATGACAAGAATACTTTGGTAAGCCTTGTTGCAGTGACAAATACTTTAGAACCTAATAAAACTGTTGAGTTAATTGCAAGAATTAAACTGCCCGAAAAGGGAAGCTATAAGCTAAGAGCATTTGTATGGGATGATTTAGACAATATGAAACCATTATCAAATGTTTTAGAATTTGATGTAAAATAGCCAGGCTTTTGCCTGGCTTATTTTAAATGCTTTAAAGGTTATTGATATTGGCATTTCGTGTCCCTTTAGATTACAAAATTTTTGAACTATTTTTTGATTTTATTAAACAAATCTTCGACCTTTGGCACTTCAGCTATTTTATCTTATTCATCCATTTCAATTATCGATGGTATACTTTTCAAAGGTTCTATTCCCCTCAGAGGTTACAATTTTCCATCATAAACGAAGGTAACACTTAATAACTTAAAAGTATATTATATACTGTGAGAATTTTATTGGAGGGACTTGTTTTGTATTGTCCATACTTTTGGATGTGGCAGTATTGGAGAGATTATGAAGACTATGAGGAAAACTACAGGGATGATGATTTAGAATTGGAATACGGAGAGGATGAATTAGTAAGGCAAATTACTCAAGAGGTAAACAGAATAATGAGGCTTGTTGATACAGAATTTGTAAATGTATATGCCGAGCTTAGAAGATATGGAATGTCAAGGAATATCACCAGAATGATATTCAGGGCAATTGTAACTTACGTTGTAAGGAACGCTGAAAACTATACAGGAAGTATTAATCAAAAGACTGATGCACTATTTACTAGCCTAAGAAGAGATATGCCTTGGATTTTTGCAACATTTTTAGGTTTTAGGGTTCCACCACGCAGGACAAATGAAATAATTAGAGATTTAATAAAATTTACTTTGGAGAATATTAAGGAAGAAACATCATCAGGATGGAGCCGTTGGGAAAGCCTTGGCGGGATTTTAACCTCTGGGCCTGGTGCTGCATCCTGGGGAAGAAATAGGATAGATGTATTTGTAAGGGGAACAGATAATGCCCTTTATTATAAATGGTGGGACGGAAGAAGATGGAGCGATTGGGAAAACCTTGGAGGAATTTTAACATCAAGTCCTGATGCAGTATCCTGGGGAAGAAATAGGATAGATGTATTTGTAAGGGGAACAGATAATGCCCTTTATCATAAGTGGTGGGACGGAAGAAGATGGAGCGATTGGGAGAGCCTTGGTGGAGTGTTAACATCAGCGCCAGCTGCAGCATCCTGGGGAAGAAATAGGATAGATGTATTTGTAAGGGGGACAGATAATGCCCTTTACCATAAATGGTGGGACGGTTCTAGATGGAATGATTGGGAAAACCTCGGAGGAGTTTTAACATCGGCACCGGCGGCAGTGTCTTGGGGACCAAACAGAATAGATGTCTTTGCAAGGGGAACAAATAATGCTCTTTGGCATAAATGGTGGGATGGTTCAAGGTGGAGTGAATGGGAGGACCTTGGAGGAGTTTTAACTTCAGATCCAGCAGCTTCTTCTTGGGGTCCTAATAGAATAGATGTGTTTGCAAGGGGGACAAATAATGCTCTATGGCACAAATGGTGGAATGGTTCAAGATGGAGCGACTGGATGGACCTTGGTGGACAATTAACATCAGAACCGGCAGCAGTATCCTGGGGACCAAACAGAATAGACGTATTTGCAAGAGGAACTGATAATGCCCTTTGGCATATATATAGGGGTTAAATATAAAATCTTGTGGGGGCATGTGCTCCTACAAGATTGATGTTTAAGCCTTAAGGGGGAAACATAATGGTTAGGGAATTTATTAAATATATTGGGCCAGGGCTTTTAATAACTGTAGGATTTATAGATCCCGGCAATTGGGCATCAAATGTTGCAGCAGGTTCTGAATACGGTTATAGGCTTTTATGGATGGTTACTATATCTACTTTGATGCTTATAGTTTTGCAGCATACAGCTGCAAGGCTTGGAATTATTACTGGAAAGAGCCTTTCTGAAGCTGCAACTTCTTATACTAAACCTTTAATAAGTAAATTGATTTTGATAAGTGCATATATTGCATCCATTTCAACGGCCCTTGCAGAAATCTTAGGTGGAGCAATAGCTTTAAATATGCTCTTTGCTATTCCAATTAAACTGGCAGCAGTTTTAATAGCAACTTTTTCTCTATTTATGATATGGACTAACTCCTACAATAAAATAGAAAAATGGATAATATGTTTTGTATCGATTATTGGCTTTTGCTTTATCTTTGAACTTGCCCTTGTTGATGTAGAATGGGGAAAGGCTCTTTTCAGCTGGACGATTCCTTCGATTCCTAAGGGATCGATGCCTGTAATAATGAGCGTTTTAGGTGCTGTTGTAATGCCCCATAATCTTTTTTTGCATTCAGAGATTATTCAAAACAAACATTTTGATAGGACTAATGAAACTAACTTGATAAGGCAAATCAGGTTTGAATTTTTAGACACGTTATTTTCAATGATTATAGGCTGGGGAATAAATAGTGCGATGATAATAGTTGCAGCAGCTACCTTTTATAAAAACGGAATATTAGTCAAAGAACTTCAACAGGCACAAATCCTATTAAAACCAATCCTTGGAGGTTTAGCATCCTTGGTTTTTGCCCTTGCCCTTTTATTTTCAGGAATTTCATCAAGCATTACAGCAGGAATTTCTGGAGGTGTAATATATTCAGGAATCTACAACAAAACCTATGATATCAAAGATAAAGAAACAAAAATAGGCATAGCTATGACTTTAATCTGTGCACTTTTAATAATTATGTTAATTAGCGATACCTTTAAGGGCCTATTGATATCACAGATAGTTTTAAGCATTCAACTTCCCTTTACGATCTTCCTTTTAATATTTTTAACAAGCTCTCAATATGTAATGGGTGAATTCAAAAATGATTTAATAACAAATGTTTTACTTTGGATTATAGGGATCGTTGTTACTGTTCTTAATGTTCTTTTATTAATAAAACAATAGGGCTACCTCAAAAGGAGATAGCCCTTAAAATTATCTTCCTTCAAATGCCCTTATATAAATTTCCTTTATCTCGCTGATTAGTGGATATCTTGGGTTAGTTCCAGTGCACTGGTCATCAAAGGCCTGTTCTGCAAGCTCGTCAAGCTTTGCATAGAATTTCTTTTCTGATACCCCAGCTTCTTTAATGGATTTTGGAATACCTACCTTTTCTTTTAAATCTTCAATTGCCTTTATCAAGAGTTCAACCTTATCATCTTCATTATTTCCGCCAAGTCTTAGATAGTCGGCAATCTGTGCATATCTCCATTTTATATTTGGGTATTTGTATTGCGGGAAGGCAGTTTGTTTTCTTGGATTATCCACTGCATTAAATCTTATAACCTCGCTAATTAAAAGTCCATTTGCAACGCCATGGGGGATGTTGAAGGCAGCACCAAGCTTATGGGCCATTGAATGGCATATTCCAAGGAAGGCATTAGCAAAGGCCATTCCTGCTATTGTAGAAGCATAAGCCATCTTTTCCCTTGCCTTTTGATTTTTAGCACCTTCGTTATATGCTGATGGTAAATACTTAAATATTAATCTTATCGCCTCAAGGGCAAGTCCATTAGTAAATTCAGATGCAAGGACGGAAACATAGGCTTCAATTGCATGGGTTAGAGCATCTATTCCTGATGCAGCAGTAAGTCCCTTTGGCATATTCATCATAAGCTCAGGATCGACTATGGCCATATCAGGAGTTAATTCATAGTCTGCAAGAGGATATTTAATTCCTGTTTTTTCATCTGTAATAACGGCAAATGGAGTAACTTCAGAACCTGTTCCTGCTGTTGTTGGGATAGCAACCATCATCGCTTTTTTGCCTAATTCAGGGAATCTATATATTCTTTTTCTAATGTCCATAAATCTTAAGGCAAGGTCCTCAAATCTAACCTCTGGATGTTCATACATAACCCACATAATCTTTGCAGCATCCATTGGTGAGCCTCCACCAAGGGCTATTATTACATCAGGGGAGAAGGATTTCATAAGCTCAGCACCCTTTTTAGCACAATGTAATGTTGGGTCTGGTTCAACCTCAAAGAATACGCTGTGCTGAATTCCGAGCTCATCTAATATATCAGTGACTTTGTTTGTAAATCCAAGGTCAAATAGCACCTTATCTGTAACTATGAAGGCCTTTTTCTTTCCCATATCCCTTAATTCCTTAAGGGCTGTTGAAAGGCTGCCGTATTTAAAGTAAATCTTTTCAGGAACCCTAAACCAGAGCATATTTTCTCTCCTCTCAGCTACGTTTTTTATGTTTAAAAGATGTTTAACTCCTACGTTTTCAGAAACTGAGTTTCCACCCCAGGAACCGCAGCCAAGAGTTAGAGAAGGCTCTAATCTGAAGTTGTATATATCTCCTATTGCACCTTGGGAGGATGGCATGTTTATTATTATTCTTCCTGTTTTCATTGCAGCGCTGAATTTTTCTACTCTATCTTTGCATTTTATTGTATCTGTGTAAAGAACGGATGTGTGGCCAAATCCTCCATGCTTTACAAGTTCAACGGCAAGGTTTACGGCATCGTCAAAGGATTTTGCCCTATACATTGCAAGGATTGGTGATAGCTTTTCAAAGGAGAAGGGTTCGGAAATTCCAACCTTATCAACTTCTCCAATTATTATTCTTGTATTTTCAGGGATTGTAATTCCTGCCATCTCAGCAATCCTTTGGGGACTTTGTCCAACTATTTTTGCGTTTATTGAGCCGTTTACAAGTATTATTTTTCTAACTTTATCTATTTCATCCTCCTTTAGGAAGTAGGAGCCTCTTTCTATAAATTCCCTTTTAACCTCATCATAAACCTCATCCAAAACTATAACAGCCTGTTCAGATGCACATATAACTCCATTATCAAAGCTTTTTGATAGGATAATTGAGTTTACAGCCATCTTTATATGGGCTGTTTCATCTATAATTGCAGGTGTATTTCCAGAACCAACGCCTATTGCTGGCTTTCCTGATGAATAAGCTGCCTTTACCATTCCAGGACCACCAGTTGCAAGGATAAAGTCGCACTGGCTCATAAGAAGCTGTGAAAGTTCAACAGAAGGTTCATCTATCCAAGCTATAATATTTTCAGGGGCTCCTGCCTTTACTGCAGCCTTTAGAATAATTTTTGCAGCCTCTATAGTTGAATTTTTAGCCCTTGGGTGGGGTGAGAATATTATACCGTTTCTTGTTTTAAGGGCAAGTAGGGCTTTAAATATTGCTGTTGACGTTGGATTTGTGGTAGGAACGATTGCAGCGATAACTCCAATTGGTTCTGCTATTTTAACGATGCCAGAGGATTCATCCCTTTCGATAACTCCGCAGGTCTTTTCATCCTTGTATTTGTTATATATATACTCCGATGCAAAATGATTTTTAATAACTTTATCTTCTACAATTCCCATTCCAGTTTCTTCAACTGCCATTTTTGCAAGATAAATTCTAGCTTCATTTGCTGCCATTGCTGCTGCTCTAAAAATCTCGTCAACCTTTTCCTGTGGGAAGGTTGAATATATTTCTTGAGCCCTTCTTACTTGACTAATCTTTTGCAGCAATTCGTCGTTGTTGGTAATTAACATACAAAACACCTCACTTTGACAATAATTTAACAAATAACATTATAAAAAATAACATTCTATTAAATTAATAAAACTTTGCTGTTATGACAAGCTTACATGATGTTTGGGAACACTCTTTTGCTAATATTTTTGCTGTTTGTTATTTATTTCACAATATAATTATATATCTTTGTGATTAAGAAATCAATATATTATTGATAAATTTTTAACATACTTCACAAAATATACTTTTTCTTTTTAGTTGTAAAAATTATCAATTAAATTATAATAAAAGTATGAATATGTTTTAGGGGATGGTTATATGCTACCAGAGCTAAGAAGATATTCTTATGAGGAATTTTTAGAGATTACTAAGGATAAATGGGCTGAATTTATAGATGGACAAATATATCTTTGGGCATCACCATCTACCGAACATCAAAGAGTGCTCGGAAAGATTTTTGCAAAGTTTTTAGAGTATTTTAAAGAAAAAGAGTGCGAACCCTTTGTTGCTCCTTATGATGTTATATTTGAAAATGAAAATTCAGGAGAAAAACACGTTGTTCAACCCGATATTACGGTGATTTGTGACAAAAGCAAAATAACAGAAGAAAATTATAAAGGAATTCCAAAGCTTATCGTTGAAGTTTTATCCCCATCAAATGCATCCTATGATTATATAAAAAAGATGGATTTATACTCAAGGTTTGGCGTTGAAGAATATTGGATTGCAAGTTCAAAGGGCAAGACTATCCAAGTTTTTGTTTTAAAGGATGGGGTATATATAGAATATGGAACATATTCTAAGGATGATTTTGTAGAATCAGCCATCTTTAGCGATTTAAAGATTAACCTGACAGAAATATTTGTTTAAGCCCAATAGGGCTTTTTATTATAAAAGGAGGTTACTTATGGATAGCTTTAAAAAACTTGATGAACTTAAAAATATATTAGCAGATATGGAAAGCGTCTTGGTTGCTTTATCTGGGGGAATAGATAGTTCCTTTTTATTAAAGGTTTCAAAGGATGTTTTAGGAAATAGAGCTGTAGCAGCAACAGCAGTATCCTACATATACCCTTCATGGGAGATTAATGAGGCAAGGGAGTTTGCTAAGGAATTAGGCGTTGAACATGGACAGATTGAGTTTGACCCTTTAAGGGATGTTGTAGGTTTTAAAAATAACCCAATAGATAGATGCTATATCTGTAAAAAGACAGTTTTTTCAAAGCTAATATCCTTTGCTAACGAAGTTGGAATAAACTATGTAGTTGATGGAACCAATGCCGATGATTTAAAGGATTATAGACCAGGGCTTAGGGCAATAGAAGAGCTAAAAATTAAAAGTCCATTACTTATGGCAGGCCTTACAAAGGAGGATATAAGATTTTTAGCAAAGGAAATGGGCCTAAAATTTTATGATAAGCCTTCCTTTGCCTGCCTTGCAACAAGGATTCCCTATGGGGATGAGATAAACAAAATAAAACTAAAGATGATCGACGATGCCGAAATTTTTCTTATAAACAAAGGATTTAAAAATGTAAGGGTAAGATGTCATGGGGATATTGCAAGGATAGAGATTCCAAGGGATGATTTTGAAAAGTTTTTTAATATGGAGCTTATAGATGAGGCTGAAAAAAGGCTTAAGGAGATAGGTTTTAAATTTGTCTCCTTAGACCTTACCGGCTATAAAACAGGAAGCTTAAATATGGGGGTAAAGTGATGGATAGGAGCACATTAAAAGAAATATTAACTAAAGTTAAAGAAGGTGAGCTTGATATTGATAAGGCCCTTGATGCATTCAAGGATGTTCCCTTTAAGGATTTAAACTTTGCAAAGCTTGATTACCACAGAGCCTTGAGGGTTGGCTATCCAGAGGTTGTTTTTACCGAAGGTAAGGATATAAATCATTTAAGGGCAATACTTTTAGACATGAAAAACAGAAATGCCAATGTCCTTGCAACAAGGATGTCAAGGGAGGTTTATGAGAAGGTAAAGGATATTTCAGAAAACATGGTATATCATGAACTTGCAAGGATACTTATAGTGAACCCTAAAGAAGTTGAAAAGGTTGGAAAGGTTGCTGTTGTTACAGGGGGAACGGCTGATATCCCCGTTGCAGAGGAGGCAGCAGTAACCCTTGAGGCCTTTGGAAATAATGTTGAAAGGATTTTTGATGTTGGGGTTGCAGGAATACATAGGTTATTTTCAAATATGGATAAAATTAAGGGTTCTAGCTGTATTGTAGCAGTTGCAGGAATGGAGGGGGCCCTTCCTTCTGTCCTTGCCGGACTTGTTGATGTTCCTGTCATTGCAGTTCCAACAAGCGTAGGATATGGGGCAAATTTTAAAGGCCTTTCGGCTCTTTTAACTATGCTAAACTCCTGTGCCGCAGGGATTTCAGTGGTTAATATCGACAACGGATTTGGTGCTGGATATATCGCTTCTATGATAAACAAAGGATTTTTCAGAAACGGAGTGGTAAAATGATACTTTATTTTGACTGTTTTTCAGGGATTAGTGGTGATATGGCAGTAGGCGCCCTTTTAGATATTGGAGTTCCTAAGGATTATTTAATTGAAAATTTAAAAAGTTTAAACATAGATGAAGAATATGAGATAGAAATAAAAAAGAGTAATAAAAACGGCATTGAGGGAACAGACTTTTATGTTTTTTTAAAGGAGGAAAATATTCATCGTCATGAAAGGAATTTAAAGGATATTATAAACATTATAGATAAAAGTGCAATTTCAGAAGGAGCAAAGAATATTGCAAAGAGGATCTTCAATATAATTGCAGAGGCTGAGGCAAAGGTCCACGGAAAGAGTATAGATGAGGTCCATTTCCATGAGGTTGGAGCGGTGGATTCAATAATCGATATAGTCAGTGTTGCAGTATGCATAGACTATTTAAAGCCGGACAAAATAGTTTCCTCTTATGTAAATACAGGAAGCGGATTTGTAAAATGCCAGCACGGCATTTTACCAGTTCCAGCTCCAGCGACCATAAATATTTTAAAGGATGTTCCAATTTATTCTGACGAAAGAAAGTTTGAGCTTACAACCCCAACAGGTGCAGCTATATTAAAGGGACTATGCACAGAATTTGTTGAAGGAATTAACATGAAGGTGAAGGCAGTTGGCTACGGCTGCGGCAAGAAAAATACTGAAAAGCCAAATGTATTAAGGGTTGTGCTTGGTGAGGAAGATAAAGAAGAAGTTGTTTTAATTGAAACCACAATAGATGATATGAATCCTCAGTTTTACGGATATGTTATGGATAAACTGTTTGAAAAGGGGGCCCTTGATGTTTATCTTACTCCTGTTTATATGAAAAAAAATAGGCCCGGAATCGTAATATCAGTTCTTGTTCATGAAAATAAGGAAAAATCCATAGTTGAGGTGCTTTTTAAAGAAACAACGACAATAGGAATTAGAAAATTTAAAATAAAAAGATATGAACTTCAAAGGGAAATCAAAAGGGTAGAGACGGAACTTGGCGATGTTAATTTCAAAATTTCAAAATACGATGGCGTGATAGTAAACGTATCTCCTGAATATGAGGATTTAAAAAGGATTGCAAGGGAAAAAGGAGTCCCTTTAAAGGATGTTTATAATTTAGTAAGAAAAACAAACCTTTAGGAGTTGGTTTAATGATATCGATAGAAAATAAAATTCCTGCTTTAGTTGATTATTTTAATGGGGACAAAAGAATTATTGCTGTTTATATAATAGGTTCCTATGGGACGGAATACTAAAGGGAGGATAGCGATATAGACTTTGCAGTTTTATTTGATGGGAATATAGATTTTATTGAAGAAACAAAAATTGTTTGTAAAATTACAGAAATATTAAATTTTGATAATGTAGATATTGTAAACTTAAATAAAGCCCCTGTAACACTGCAGGTAAAAGCTATAAATGAAGGAAGAGAAATTTATGTTGCGGATTTTATAAAACTTAGTGACTTTATAGAATTAGTATATAAAAAATACAGGGATGCAAAGTATTTTATTGATTCATTTAATAGGGATTTCTTTTCAAGCTTTAAAAATAAAAAAACTGAATAAAATTTTTGTTATTCTATTGACGGAGTTTTTTTAAAATAATATAATACTAAAAAACGATAAATTTAGACACAACCTACTCATATAATCCAAGGAATATGGCCTTGGAGTCTCTACCGGGTGGCCGTAAACTACCCGACTATGAGTAAGGCTAAATATGCTTTTTTTGGCATACTACGCTTTACTCGTAGTATGCCTTTTTGTTTTAAGCAAATACTAATAAAAAACCATTTGAAAAGGGGGATAACATGGCAAGAATAATAAAAGAAGCCTATACATTTGATGATGTTTTATTGGTTCCACAAAAATCAGATTGTTTACCAAAGGATGTTGATACATCAACTTATCTTACTAAAAAAATCAAATTAAATATTCCAATAATGAGTGCTGGGATGGATACGGTTACTGAAGCTAAAATGGCTATTGCTATGGCAAGGGAAGGCGGCATTGGAATAATTCATAAAAACATGTCCATTGAAGAGCAAGCCCTTGAAGTGGACAAAGTAAAAAGATCAGAGCACGGCGTTATAACTGATCCCTTCTTCTTATCTCCTGAGGATACAATTCAAGATGCCGATAATCTAATGGCAAGATATAGAATATCAGGTGTTCCGATAGTTGTTGGTAGAAGGCTTGTTGGAATAATTACAAACAGGGATATCAGGTTTGAAAAGGACTATACAAAAAAAATAAAGGAAGTTATGACAAAGGATAACCTTATAACTGCCCCTGTTGGAACAAGCCTTAAGGAGGCAGAGGAAATTTTAAGAAGACATAAAATTGAAAAGCTTCCTTTAGTAGATGAGGAATTTAATCTTAAGGGTCTTATTACAATAAAGGACATAGAAAAGGCAGAAAAGTTCCCTAATGCTGCAAAGGACGAAAAGGGAAGACTTCTTGTAGGTGCAGCTGTTGGAGTTTCAAAGGATATGATGGACAGAGTAAAGGCACTATACGAGGCTGGGGTTGATGTTATAGTAATAGATACAGCCCATGGACATTCAAAGGGAGTTTTAGATGCAGTATATAATATTAAAAATCTGTACCCAGAGCTTCAGATAATTGCAGGAAATGTTGCAACAGCTGAGGCAACAAGGGACCTTATCCTTGTAGGGGCTGATTGTGTAAAGGTTGGAATAGGACCAGGCTCTATATGCACAACGAGGGTTGTGGCAGGAGTTGGAGTTCCACAGCTTACTGCTGTTATGGATTGTGCAGAAGAAGCTAAAAAATACGGAATCCCTATAATTGCAGATGGAGGAATAAAGTATTCCGGAGACATAGTAAAGGCCCTTGCTGCAGGTGCTGATGTTGTAATGCTTGGTTCTCTCCTGGCAGGATGTGCCGAAAGCCCTGGTGAAGAGGAGATATATCAAGGAAGAAGATATAAGGTTTATCGTGGAATGGGGTCTTTAGGTGCAATGCAAAAGGGCAGCAAAGATAGATACTTCCAGGAAGATAGCAAAAAACTAGTTCCCGAAGGAGTTGAAGGCAGAGTTGCCTACAAGGGTCCTGTAGGGGATACAATATATCAGCTTGTTGGAGGCCTTAGGGCAGGAATGGGCTACTGCGGTGCAAAAAATATAAAGGACCTTCATGAAAAGGCGGTATTCGTCGTTCAAACATCGGCAGGCCTTAGGGAAAGCCACCCCCACGATGTCCAAATAACAAAGGAATCACCTAATTATACTACACTTTAGTGACAGGCACTTGACATTTTGACTTTTTGACATTTCTACAAATTACCAATTTATTAGGAGGAGATTATGGAAAAGGAACTTGTTATTATAGTAGATTTTGGAGGGCAATACGCCCAGCTTATTGCAAGAAGGGTTAGGGAGAGCAGGGTTTACTGCGAAATAGTTCCCTATGATGAAGCTCTTGATAGGATAAAAAAGTCTAATCCAAAGGGAATAATATTTTCTGGAGGACCAAACAGCGTTTACGATGAAAAGGCGCCTAAAATAGATAAAGAAATATTTGAGCTTAACATCCCTATTTTAGGTATATGCTACGGGGATCAGCTTATAGCAGAGAGCCTTGGTGGTAAAGTTGATAGAGCAGAGGTTAGGGAATATGGAAATACATTAATAAAATTTGATTTATCTTCTAAGCTTTTTAAAGGATTAGAGGAGAAGGCTATATGCTGGATGAGCCACACAGATCAGATAGTAAAACTTCCTGAAGGGTTTAGGGTAACAGCCTCAAGCGAAAACTGCCCTATTGCTGCTATGGAGGATGAAAAAAGAAATATATTTGGCCTTCAATTTCATCCAGAGGTTCACCATACTCAATTTGGAAGGGAAATAATAAACAATTTTCTTTTTAATATCTGCAATTTAAGTGGAAGCTGGACAATGTCCTCCTTTCTAGATGATAAGATTAAAGAGATAAAAGAAAGAATAGGGGATAAAAGGGCAATCTGTGCCCTATCAGGAGGAGTTGACTCTTCAGTTGCAGCTGTTTTAGTCCACAGGGCGATAGGGAATAATTTAACCTGTATTTTTGTAGACCACGGCCTTTTAAGGCTTAATGAGGCTGAGGAAGTTTATAGAACATTTAAGGAAAAGTTTAACATGAACCTTATAATGGTAAATGCAAAGGATAGATTTTTAGAAAAGCTAAAGGGAGTTTCAGACCCAGAAAGAAAAAGAAAGATAATAGGTGAGGAATTTATAAGGGTATTTGAGGAGGAGGCAAATAAAATTAAGGGGGCTGAATTTTTAGTTCAGGGGACGATTTATCCCGATGTCGTTGAAAGTGGAACAAAAACTTCAGCTACAATAAAGAGCCACCACAATGTTGGAGGGCTTCCGGAGGATATTAAATTTGAACTTGTTGAACCATTAAGGGAGCTTTTTAAGGATGAAGTTAGGGAAGTTGGAAGGCAGCTTGGAATTCCAGAGGATTTAATATCAAGGCAGCCCTTCCCAGGTCCAGGCCTTGCAATAAGGGTTTTAGGTGAAGTTACGGAGGATAAATTAAATATTTTAAGGCAAGCAGACTTTATATTTAGGGAGGAAATAAGAAAGGCAGGGCTTCACAGGGATATCTGGCAGTATTTTGCTGTTTTGCCTGATATAAAAAGCGTTGGCGTAATGGGGGATGAAAGAACCTATGCCTACACGATAGCCCTAAGGGCAGTTGAAAGCGTAGATGGAATGACCTCCGACTGGTTTAGGATACCCTATGAGGTACTTGCAAGGGTATCCTCAAGGATAGTAAACGAAGTCAAGGGAGTAAATAGAGTTGTTTATGATATAACCTCAAAGCCTCCAGCAACTATTGAATGGGAATAGTTAATAAAAACCCTATAAGCCTTGATATTAAAAGGTTTATAGGGTTTTAATTTGTTTGTGATATAATTATAATTTCCAATTTTAACTAGTATCATTTGTATATTTTGCATCTTTTTACATCAATTTTGTAATTTATTAGCATTTTAAAGGAAATATGTAAATTTCCTTTAAAATGCTTTAGCTCCCTCTTGAGTTTTAAAAGAGGGCATAAAATAATCACATAACTTTGGTAGATTTATTGATGTTTTAGCATAATTATGATAAAATTGTGCTAAACTAATAAAGGGGTGATAATTGTATGCCACATATTAGACCAGTATCGGATTTGAGAAATAATTTTGCGGATATATCAAGGATTGTTCATGAAACAGGGGAACCAGTTTTTTTGACCAAGAATGGTTATGGTGATATGGTTGTAATGAGCATGGAAGCTTATGAACGCAAACTGTTTGAAAGTGAAATTTACTTTAAGCTGAAAGAAGCTGAATTGGAAGCAAAGTCTACTGACAAACGTTTTTCGCATGAAGAAATATTTAATGAATTAAGAGCAAGGCTTGAAGATAAGGTGGAATCTCATAATGTATGAAATTAGATATTTACCATTAGCAAGTAAAGATTTATCTAATATTGTATCTTACATTACAGATGAGTTAAAAGCACCAAAGGCAGCAATGGATTTAATTGATGCATTGGATACTTCTATATCAAGGCTTGCACGGTTCCCGTATTCATGCAGGGTATATTATCCTAAAAAATCCCTTGAAAATGAATATAGAGTGTTACCTGTAAAAAATTACTTAGTGTTTTATGTCGTTAAAGACCAGGTTGTTGAAATTCACAGAATTATATATGCTAAAATGGATTTAAGCCAAATCATAAAATGATATAAATAAGTAAAAAATTAAACGTGGAATGCGAAAATGATACGCAAAATTTATAAGGCTTTAATTTTTAATGGAAAAAATAATAATGGTTTGAAATGTAGTAAAATCAACATCAGAAAATACAGAAAAAAGACGTAATAACAGAGTTGAAGTAAAGTGCAGCATCGCTGCACTTTATTTTGTTATTGCCTTATCTTCCTCTAATATATGGTTTACAAGCCAGTCGGCAATGAAATTGAATATATCAAGAAGATACTTATCCTGATCCTCATCTATTTTTTCAAGGTCTATTGCTTGAATCTTTTCGATGAATTTTTGATGTTCTATTTTGTGCATAAAATATCCTTCATATCCTATTTCCTTCATAAATTTTTCTTCTTCATCGAAATGATAAATGGTATAATCCTTAAGCTCCTTTAAAATTTCAACTATTTTGTCATACTTGTCCACATAAAATTGATTTTTATGGGCATCATAGACCCTATTGGCGATTTCAATTAAATGTTTGTGCTGCTGGTCGATATTTTCTACTCCTAAAGAATAATCTTCCCTCCATTTGATCATAAAGGCACCCCCATGAAATTGATAAGCATACTCTAATATTAAATTATTCAAATGTTTATGTAAAGTTAATTATTAAATGTTTTTTTAAGGTGCATGTATTCATTATAAATAAAATTTAATGCCAAATTTTTCGCTCTATCATATTCAGCAAAAATTCTTTTAGCTTTTTCTTCATCGCTATAAACCTTCCAATACCCGCAAAGCTTAAAATTCTTGTTATTAGTCATAAAGGCAACTACATCTTCCTTTGGAATACCTAAAAAGATTCCTATTTCATGGGGACAGGAGAGGGCATATTTTTCCTTTAAAAGATTTAAAATCTGATTCAAAGTCATATCGTATTTATATCCAAAGGAGGAGAGAAAAGAAATATTTTCTCTAAAAACATTTAATAAGAGTTCTTTTTTGTAGAATAGAACTAAACATCTGTTGCTCTCTTTGAAAAGTTCATAAGTGTAAAGTCGAAAATTTTTCTGCAACTCTGCCTTTATTGAAGGGAGCATTTTGTAAAAGGATGAGTCAATATTATTAAAATTGATTATAGTAGATGGTTTTGATGAAAATATAGTTGGTGAAGCATAATATACTATTTGGCTGATAATGTAGGTTCTATAATCATAATTCTTCATCTGATGAAACAAATTAAATACTATCATTTTTTCCCTCCATATAATTTGCTAATTTTCCTTCGATTATCGGCCATGATCGTCTACAGTAAATTACTTTGCAGTGATAAAGATTATTTTTAAAATTTGCTACTAAGCAATGATTTATATAATCTGTTAGAACTATTACTAAATCATATTTGTTGTTTTTTAAAATGCAGCCCTTTATTTTATCTTTAGCTTTTCTACCGCTAACATGCTCAATCAAATTAAATCCTTTATTTTTTAAACCCTTAATTATAGTCTGCACTTTATCCCCACCTATTATAAGCGCTGACATAGAACTCCTCCTCACAAATGAAACTGATAATTAATATCAATATAATTTTATTAATTATTATAGCTTTTGTCAACAGCGACTATTTTTATTCCTTTGCATTTGGTATAATATTACAAAAATAGTTTATATAAAGCTTTTATGAGGTGGGATTATGAGAAAAACAAAAGTTAAATTTAGTTTTTTTATTGTCGGACTTTTATTTTTTGTTTTATTTATTGGGATTTTATTAAACGAAAATGTTTCAGATGTTTTTACTGTGGGAAATAATCTTGATTTACAAGAGCTCAGCACGAAGGAGAAATTGGAGGATTTTGATTATTTGTTTAATGTTTTAAAGGATAACTATCCTTATTTGGAGGTTGCAAAACGAAAAACTGGCTTTGATTGGATTGAAAAAAAGGAGGAATTTAAAGGGAAAATTTTAAAAACAAAAAACAATGTTGAATTTTATTATGCTATAGATGAGATATTGCACCTTTTACAAAATGCCCATACAAATATAATAAGTCCTGAAAGATACGACTTGTATAGAGATGCTTATAAGGGATCAGGGAATTCTGCCTGGAGAGATGTGATAAACAATAAAAGCGTCCAAGCTAAAAACAGAAGATGGATGGAGATATTGCCTAAAAGTAAAAAGACTATCCCTATTGAATTTAGATATGTGGAAGGCAAATATGTAGTATATTCAAGTTTAGGTGATAAAGATTATTTAAAGCAACATGATATTCCAAGGTTTTCAACTTTGCTTAGCATAAACGGCATTGAAGTAGATCAATACATAAAAGATAATATGAACAAAATGTATCTAACCTATGATTTTAAAAGAAACAAGCTTAAAACTAATGATTTTTTTATCTCATGTAACGACAATCAAATGACAGAATTAAAATTTAAAACTTTAGATGGTAGGGTTGTTAAAAGAAATTTAGAAGGGACAAAGGATGAAAATACAAATAAATACAACATAAATACTGATAGAGTTTATGAAACAAAAATAATAAAAAAGGATAAAATCGCATATTTAAAGGTTTGGTCATTTGCTCATAATTATGTTGAAAGGGATAAAGAGGGCATATATTCCTTTTTTAAAAGCATAAAGGATTACCCATTCCTCATCATAGACATAAGGGGAAATGGCGGAGGAAGCGAAGGTTATTATATGGAAAATATCGTTCCACCGTTAATAAAAGAGCCTTTATCTACTCAATTTTATTGCCTTTATAGGGGAGACTATATTAAAAAATTCTTAAAGTCAAGGAAAATAAAGACAAGGCCCATAGAAAAACTCCCAAATGGATTAAAATATCCAGAAGAAACTAAAAAATTATTTACAAGTTTTTTAGATTCAAGGGAAGAAATAAAACCCAAGAATCCTGTTGGGTTTAAGGGAAAAATATTTTTGCTGGTGGATGATTATGTTTATTCTTCTGCTGAGGCCTTTGCAGCATTTTGTAAGGCAACAAAATTTGCAACCCTTGTTGGGACAACAACAGGAGGAGATGGAATAGGAATGGATCCTGCAGTTGTTGCTTTGCCTAATTCAGGCCTTTTAATTAGGTTCCCACTTGATATGGGATTAAATCCCGATGGGACTTCAAATGAGGAGTATCATACTCAGCCGGATGTTTATGTTGAACAGAGCTTTGATGATTTTATTAAGTATGTTGAATATAAAGAAAAAAATTTAGATGTGACAAACCCTTATGATACGGTATTAAATTATGTGATTGAAATGATAGATGATAAATGATTTAACTTGAATATAAATGTTATTTTTTGTAGTATAAAAATATAAACTAAATATTAATCCACAAGGGGAGATGGAAAAGGCCATCTGAGAGTAAGGTCCAATGAAACCTTAGACCCTTTGAACCTGATCTGGATGATACCAGCGTAGGGATGTGGAAAGCCTAAAAAGGATCATTGTAAACCACCCTATCTGGGTGGTTAATTTTTTTGGAGGTGCTGAAATGAAAAAGGTATTGACGATTGCAGGTTCAGATAGCTCAGGAGGTGCAGGAATTCAAGCTGACCTAAAGACCTTTTCAGCTCATTTTGTTTACGGCATGAGCGTTATAACATCAATTACTGCACAAAATACAAAAGGGATTTTAACAGCCTTTGATTTACCAAAGGAAATTATAGAAATGCAAATAAGAGCAATATATGAAGACATAGATGTGGATGCTGTTAAAATAGGCATGCTATCATCAAGGGAAAACATAAAAACAGTTGCGAATACATTAAAATATTATAAAGCAAAAAACATAGTTTTAGACCCCGTTATGATTTCTAAAAGTGGATTTAAGCTTTTAAAGGATGAAGCAATAACCACACTAATTGAGGATTTACTCCCAATATGCACCATAATCACTCCCAACATAGATGAGGCAAGTTTAATGGCGGGGATTCGAATAAAAAATATCGAAGATATGGAAAAGGCTTGTAAAATAATATATGAATTTGGAGCAGAAAACGTCCTAGTAAAGGGTGGGCATCTTGATGGTGAACCCATTGATGTTTTATATGATGGAAGGGAGTTTACATATTTTAAAGGTAAAAGAATTAAAAGCCAAAATACCCACGGAACAGGCTGCACCTTATCATCGGCTATAGCTTCTAATTTGGCGTTAGGCTATTCGATAGCTGATTCAGTTAAGAGGAGTAAAGAGTATATTCAAGGGGCAATCGAAAATTCCTTCAGCATTGGATGTGGTGTTGGACCTCTTGACCATTTTTACAGATTTAGAGGAGCAAATGAATAATTATATAAAAAGGTTGCATACTAACCTTGAGGTGAGATGATGGATAAAAACAGGGCAAGGGAAATTTTAAATTCAACTAAAAGCATTGAAGTTCAATATGAAAACAAGCCTGTATGGATTGAAGAAGTTGACGATACAAGAAACGTAGCAAAAGTAAGAAGGTTAGACAACGGAATGCACCTTACTGTATCGGTAAAGGATCTTCATGAAACAGGGACGGTTCATTAGTTTTTGTCCGTCCCTTTTTATTATATAATCCTCAAACTCAAATCAAGCGACTTATATGAATGGGTTATTGCACCAGTTGAAATAAAGTCAACGCCTAATTTTGCGATGTCGCCTATTGTGTTAAGGTTAACATTTCCGGAAACCTCTATTAAAGCTTTGCCATTTATAATATTTACCGCTTCTTTAATAAGCTCAAGATTCATATTGTCAAGCATTATTATATCAACATTGCACTCAAGGGCTTCCCTTACCATATCTAAATTTTCCGTTTCAACTTCGATCTTTTTTAAATTAGAGTATCTTTTTCTAACAAGCTCAACAGCCCTTGTTATATTTCCTGCAGCTTTAATGTGGTTATCCTTAATTAAAATTCCATCGGAAAGGTTAAATCTGTGGTTTACAGCACCGCCCATTCTGGTTGCGTATTTTTCTAATATCCTAAGGTTTGGCGTTGTCTTTCTTGTATCAAGCAAAACTGCCTTTGTCCCTTCAAGCCTTTTAACAAATTCCCGTGTAAGGGTTGCAATTCCCGACATCCTTTGGATAAAATTAAGGGCAGTTCTTTCGCCTATTAAAATATTTTTTGCTTTCCCTTTGAGGGTGCATATTATATCTCCCTTTTTAACTTCATCTCCGTCATTTTTAAAACTTTTAATTTCAACTTCTCCTAAAAGTTCAAAAACCCTTTTAAAGATGAATAGCCCAGCTAACACTCCATTTTCCTTTGCAATAAGATTTGCTGTGGATACTAAATCATCAGGGATTATCGCCTCTGTTGTTATATCCTCGTAGGTAACATCTTCATTTAAGGCATCCTGAATAAGCCTATCAATAATCAATAAATTCATCCTTAAGATCCCACCTTTTCTTTTTTAATTCTTTTATAACAAGCCTTTTATTTTCCCTTTCCAATTCTTCAATATTATTTAAATCATTTTTATACGTCTTTGCAGGACTAATGCTATCTATATTTTTATTTATATCCTCCGCAGCCCTCCTTGAAAAAACAAGCCCCTCAAGAAGGGAGTTGCTGGCAAGCCTGTTTTCACCGTGGACTCCTGTGCAGGATACTTCTCCTACTGCATAAAGGTTTTCCATTGAAGTTTTTGAAAAAAGGTCAACCTCTATTCCACCCATAAAATAATGCTGGGCAGGTGCAACAGGCACTAAATCTTTAGTTATATCTACTCCCCTTTTCAAACATTCGTTGTATATATTAGGAAATCTATCCCTTAAGTAGGAGCTGTTAAGGTGTCTTGCACTTAAAAATACATAGGGCTTATTTGACCTTCTTATTTCTTCTAATATTTTTAAAGAAACCTCATCCCTTGGCAGAAGTTCGTCAACAAATCTTTCACCTTTGTAGTTTAAAAGGATTGCACCTTCTCCCCTTAGGCTTTCCGATATCAAAAACCTTCTTTCATCCTTTTCTTCATAAAAGGCAGTGGGATGAAACTGGATAAACTCTATATCTTTTATTTTAACACCATGTCTTACGGCAATTGCAAGTCCATCTCCAGTTAAAACCCTTTGATTTGTTGAATTTTTAAAAAGGCCTCCAATTCCTCCGGTTGCAAGGATTGTAACCTTTGAATGGATATCTATTCTTTTTCCGTTTCTAATAAATATCCCGCCAAGGCACCTATTATCTTTAGATAAAATGTCAATTAGCTTTGTATTTTCATAAACTTTTATATTTTTTCTTTTTAATATATTTTTGATAAGGGTTTTTGCAACGGCTTTGCCGGTCCAATCCTTAACATGAACTATCCTATTAGTGCTGTGGGCACCCTCCTTTGTAAACAAAAGCCTTCCATCGATATTGTCAAATTCCACGCCAAAATCGATAAGCCTTTTTATATTTTCCATCGACTCTTTTGCAAAAACCCTCACTGCCTCTAAATTATTCTTGTAATTTCCAGCCCTTAGGGTGTCTTCGATGAAAGCTTCAATATCCTCCTCATCCTTTGCCGTTGAAATACCACCCTGGGCAAGGTAGGTGTTGGTTTCCTTTAGAGTAGTTTTAGAAACCAATATTACATTAAGGTCCCTTCTTAAATTTAACGCTGCATAAAGTCCAGCGACACCGCTTCCGACTATTAAAACATCACAATTTATCATCATATCACCCTGCAAGCATTAGCATATTTTCAAGGGCTCTTTTAGCTGCCTTTGCAATTTCTTTATCAACATGGATTTCATATTTTGAATATAAAAGGCTTTCATATACGTCTATAAGTTTTGTTTTTTTCATGTTAGGGCAGGTTGCTGTAAGGCCTGCGATATAGAAGTTTTTATCTGGATTTAGTTTTTTCAAAGTATGAATTACCCCTTCTTCAGTTGCAATTAGGTAGTTTTTAAAGTTGGTCTTTGTTGCATAGTCTATTATCTCCTTGGTGCTGCCTATAAAATCGGATATTTCCCTAACATCCCTTTCGCATTCTGGATGGGTTAAAATGACTAAATCTTTAATTTCTTCCTTAAGCGATAGTATATACTCTTTAGAAATCTTTCGGTGGGTTGGACAAAAACCAGTCCAAAGCACTATATCCTTTTCTGGAACCTGTTCCTTTACAAATTCACCGAGGTTTTTATCGGGAAGAAAGACTATCTTTTTATTTTCTATCCTTTTTATAATCTTTACAGCATTTGATGATGTTACAACAACATCGCAAAGGGCCTTAACCTCTGCACTTGTATTGATATAGCATACAAAGGTTGCATCTGAATGCTCCTTTTTAAATTTTTCTAACTTATCGATATCCACCATTTCAGCCAAAGGGCATCCTGCGTCCTTTACAGGAAGTAAAATCTTCTTTTCGGGAGATAAAATTTTAGCACTTTCAGCCATAAAGTCAACGCCGCAAAATACTATTGTGCTTTTATCTGAATCCTTTGCTACCTGGCTAAGGTAAAAGGAATCGCCAACAAAATCGGCAATATCTATAACTTCAGGCCTTTGATAGTTATGGGCAAGGATTAGAGCATCCTTTTCTTCCTTAAGTTTTTTGATTTCCTCTATCATCATTACACCATCCTTTACATCTGTATATACAATATTATATATAAGCAAAACTGCAATAGCAACTTGGCTTAAGATATTTTGCCATAAAAGTTTGGTTATTTATAATATTTACAAAATATTGTTATCTATGAGATAATTTGAATAAAAGTTTGTAATAAGGGGATGATTTAAATGTTTTTAAATCCAGTAGTATCTTTAATAATTTTTCTTATTAATATCGCAATCCTATATTTTGTAATCTATCAAGCAGTTAAACGTGCTATTGAAAAAAACTTAATAAACATGGAGGAGAGCATAAAAAGGGCTGTAAGGGATGTTTTAAGTGAAAAGGAATATAAAAATAATGACAATTAAAGGGGGCTTAATATGGAAAGAAAATGGTGGAAGGAAGCTGTTGTTTATCAAATTTATCCAAGGAGTTTTTATGATTCAAATGGGGATGGAATTGGAGATTTAAAGGGGATAATTGAAAAACTTGATTACCTTAAGGAGCTTGGTGTGGATGTTATATGGCTTAATCCAATATACAAATCCCCAAACGCCGATAATGGATACGATATAAGCGATTATTATGATATTATGGATGAGTTTGGCACTATGGAGGATTTTCATAGACTCCTTGATGAGGCCCATAAAAGGGGTATCAAAATTATCATGGACCTTGTTGTAAATCATACCTCCGATGAACATATATGGTTCATAGAATCAAGAAAATCAAAGGATAATCCCTACAGGGATTTTTACATATGGAGAAAAGGAAAAGGTAATAACCCTCCCAACAACTGGACATCCTTCTTTTCAGGTTCTGCATGGCAGTATGATGAAACAACCGATGAATACTACCTTCATCTATTTGCAGTAAAGCAACCGGATCTTAATTGGGATAATGAAAACGTAAGAAAAGAAGTATTCAAAATGATGAAGTGGTGGCTTGATAAGGGAATAGATGGATTTAGGATGGATGTTATAAACTTTATTTCAAAGGTTGAAGGACTCCCTGATGATGAGAATGAAGAGGGATTAATTGGGTTTAAATACTACGCTAATGGACCTAAGGTTCATGAATATCTGCAGGAGATGAATAGGGAAGTTCTATCAAAATACGATATAATGACTGTCGGTGAAACTCCAGGGGTTACACCTGAGGATGGAAGGCTTTATGTGAATTATGACAGAAATGAGCTGAATATGATATTTCAGTTTGAACTAATGGATATAGACTCAGGAAAGAATAAATGGGATGTAAAGCCGTGGAAGCTTACGGATTTTAAAAGGATAATGCTAAAGTGGTATGAAGGGTTAAAGGAAAAGGGATGGAATTCAGTTTACTTAAATAATCACGATCAGCCGAGGATGGTTTCAAGGTTTGGGGATGATAAAGAGTATAGGGTAGAGTCTGCAAAGCTTCTTGCAACGTTTGTCCATACTTGGCAGGGGACGCCTTATATTTATCAAGGGGAAGAAATAGGAATGACAAATGTAAGATTCCCTTCAATAGAGGACTATAGGGACATTGAAACATTAAACTGGTATAATGAAATGATTCAAAAGGGGCATGATCCTCAAAAGCTTTTAGAGGCAATCTATAAAAAGGGAAGGGACAACGCAAGGACTCCAATGCAGTGGGATGACAGTGAAAACGCTGGGTTTACAACTGGAAAGCCCTGGATTAAGGTTAACCCAAACTACAAGGAGATAAACGTCAAAAAAGCCCTTGAGGATAAAAATTCCGTTTTTTATTACTATAAAAAATTAATTGAACTTAGGAAGAAATATCCTGTAATAGTCTACGGCGACATAAATCTTTTATTTGAAGATGATGAAAAAATCTTTGCCTATACAAGGCATTTTGAAGGTCAAAATCTTTTAGTTTTAATGAATTTCTCAAAAGATGAAGTAGAAATAAATCTTCCAAGGGAACTTTTAGAAAAGGATATGAAGCTTTTAATTAGCAACTATTCTGAAGAAGAATTAAAGAGAAACATGCTCTTTAAACCTTACGAAGCAAGAGTGTATCTTTTTTAGAGGTTGAAGTTTCAACCTCTTTATTTTATTATGTTTAATATGAAAAACTTTAATAGGAGGAAAAAGAATTGTTTAAGGCAGTTTTATTTGATCTCGATGGAACTTTAATCGATACAAACAATCTGATTTTAGAGTCCTATAAGTATACTTTCAAAAAACATTTAGATTATATTCCAGATGATAAGGAAATAGTTAAATATTTTGGAGAGCCTTTAAAGATTACCTTATCAAGATTTGATAGTGAAAGATTTGAGGAAATGTATAGGACATATGTAGAATACAATGAATTAAATCACGACAGCATGGTTAAAGAGATGGACTATGCAAGGGAAACATTAGAGGAGCTAAAAACAAGAGGAATACTCCTTGGTGTTGTAACATCGAAAAGAAGAATAATGGCAGAAAGGGGTCTAAAACTCTTTAATCTTTTGGATTATTTAGATGTTTTAATAACTCCAGAGGATACTGAAAAGCACAAACCAAATCCCGAACCTATTTTAAAGGCCTGTGAAAAGTTAAAACTTGAGCCTAAGGATGCATTATTCGTCGGTGATTCTCACTTTGATATTCTTTGTGGAAAAAATGCCGGTGCAAAAACATGCCTTGTAAAATATACTGTGCTAGATCTAGAAGAACTGTTAAAATATGAACCTGATTATGTCGTGGAAGATTTGAAGGCAATTTTGAGTTTACAGTAATTTAATAGTTTTAAAGTAACAATTTTTTGATGTTTATATATTATATAAATATAGCTATTAATTTTTTGAGGTTAAATATGTGTGGAATTGCAGGTTGGATTGATTTTAATAAGGATTTGTTGGAGGATGTAGATGTTATTAAACGGATGACTAAAACTTTAAGCCGCAGAGGTCCTGATGATGAAGGATTTTATTTTAATCAGAACGCGCTTTTGGGCCATAGAAGGCTAGTTGTAGTTGACCCATCAGGCGGAAAACAGCCAATGATTAGACAAATGAATGGGAAAAAATATGTTATTGTTTACAATGGAGAACTATATAACACAGAGGATTTGAGAAAAATTCTTAAATCTAATGGATATGGGTTTCAATCTTATTCAGATACTGAAGTTTTGCTGATGAGTTATATTCATTGGAAAGAAGAATGTGTAAAATATCTAAATGGAATTTTTGCTTTTGCTGTTTGGGATGAAGATGAAAAATCGGTTTTTTTATGCAGGGACCATTTAGGTGTAAAACCGCTATTTTATTCAATTAAAGGAAGTTCTTTAATTTTTGGTTCGGAAATTAAAACCGTTTTAAAACACCCTAAAGTCAATCCAATTGTTGATTTAAATGGTTTGGGAGAACTTTTTGCATTAGGACCTTCAAGGCCGCCGGGAAGTGCAATATTTAAAGATATAAAAGAAATCCCACCAGCCAATTATTTAGTATTTAATAAAAATGGGGTAAGAATGGTTGAATATTGGAAGCCTAGGGCTAAGGTTCATTTACAGTCTTTAGATGAGACCGTTGAAAATGTAAGATTTTTAGTTCAGGATGCGATAAAAAGACAGCTTGTTTCTGATGTTCCTGTTTGTTCTTTTTTATCGGGTGGACTTGATTCAAGTGCAATTGTAGCTGTTGCTGCTAAGGAATATAATGATTTAGGGAAACAACTTAATACCTATTCAATTGACTATGTTGATAATGAAAAATATTTTAGAAAAAATGAATTTATTCCTTCTTCAGATATGCCATATGTAAATTTAATGAGTGACTTTGTTAAAAGTAAACATAAGAATATTGTTATTGATAATAAAGAATTGGCTGATTATTTAGATGATTCTGTTGTGGCAAATGATCTTCCTGGTATGGCTGATATTGATTCATCTTTACAGATTTTTACCAAGGAAATTAAAAAGGATGCAACGGTTGCGTTGTCTGGTGAGTGTGCAGATGAGATATTTGGCGGTTATCCGTGGTATGTAAAAAGTGAAGATATTTGGTTTGATTCATTCCCATGGATTAAGTCGTTAGAACTTAGAAAATATTTTATTGGCAAAAAATTAAAAAATAAATTAAATTTAGATGAAATTGTTAAAATGAATTATCTTAAAACTATAAATGATGCGGAAAAGCTTGAGGAAGATACAGACCTTGAAAAGAGAATGAGGGAGCTATTTTATTTAAATATTAAGTGGTTTATGGTAACTCTTTTAAATAGAAAAGACAGAATGAGTATGTATAATAGTCTTGAAGTTAGAGTGCCCTTTGCGGATTATAGAATAGTAGAATATTTATATAATGTTCCATCTAAACTAAAATTTTTAGGAGGAAGGGAAAAGGGACTTTTAAGAAAAGCCTTTGAAGGGATTTTGCCTAATGAAATAATTTATAGAAAAAAATCACCATATCCAAAGATTCATAATCCATTATATGAAAAGATAGTGATAGAAAGATTAAAACAAATATTATATAGTCCCAATGAACCTATAAACTTAATTATTGACAAAGAAAACGTATTAAACTTTTTAGACAACAGGAATGAAAATTATAACAAAACATGGTTTGGACAGTTAATGACAGGTCCACAAGTTGCAGCTTATTTAATACAAATAAATGAGTGGATAAAAATATATAATGTGGAGTTTGAGCTATAATTTAGGCTGCCTATATTTTGAGGCAGCCTAAAAGATTTTATGAAATTGCTTTGATAGATTTTTTAGATCTGGTTCAAATAGCTACCTTAGTAATAAGAATTATGCGTATGCCTTTTATTGTATTATTTGATGATAAGAAATTCTCAAATACAAAAAGTAGTGAAATGAACAAATGGGTTTAATTTGATTATATTAAAAGTGATAATATGAAAACTGTAATTATTGTAACAATACCCATTAAAAGCGTTGCAATAGTTTGTGTTTTATATGCTGTTTTAACATCCATGCCACCAAATTGTGATACTACCCAGAAGTAGCTGTCATTTGCATGGCTTACAGTCATAGCGCCTGCACCTATTGCCATAACTACTAAGGCTTTAGCTATATCAGAAGTAAAACCTAAAGATGGCAATAGAGGAAGCATAAGAGCTGAGGTGGTTAATAATGAAACAGTTGAAGAACCCTGTGCGGTTTTAATTGCTGCTGCGATGATGAATGGTAGGAAAATACCAAGATTTAGACTTGATAGTGCTTGCCCTAAGTAATCTCCAACTTTTATTTCCTTAATTACATTTCCTAATGAGCCGCCAGCTGCAGTTATAATAAGTATTATAGCTGAATCTTTCATAGCCTCTCCTATCCATGAATTTAATGTTTCGGAATTTAAGTTTGGTAAAAGTAAAAATGCAAAGAACATACCTATCAAGAGTGCATTAACAGGTGTTCCTAAAAATACGAAAAACTTAAAGATTAAACCTTGTCCAAATGGTTCACCAGGGAATTTGGCAATTGAACCAAGAGCCATTAAAACTATTGGAACAACAATTGGAGCAAATGATTTCCAAGCGCTTGGTAATGTTCCGTATTTTTTAAGAACCTCTTCATAACTTATATTCTCATCTATATTGGACTGATATTTAGCTGCAACTCTATTAGCAAATATATTTCCGGCTATCATTGCGGGAATTGCAACAAGCATACCAATAAGTATTACAACCAATAGATTATCAAGCTTTAAATTTGAAGCAGCAGCGATAGGACCTGGAGTTGGCGGAACCAAAACATGGGTTGCGTAGAGTCCAGTTGAAAGTGCTATAGACATTGCAACAAGGGATGTTTTAGTTTTCTTTGCAAGAGCTTTATTCAAAGATGAGAGAATTACAAATCCGCTATCGCAGAAAACAGGGATGGATACTATATAACCAATTATGCTCATCGCTAATG
>JAOAEI010000119.1 GCA_026416875.1 Caloramator sp. | reverse complement strand
TGAAATAAAAGTAAAAGTAGGTGACTCCGTAAAGGGAGGATTAACAGTTATAGGAGTGATAAAATGAATGTAAAAATAAATAAAAATATAATACCTAATGTTTTTACTTTTTTTAATCTTACTTGTGGCATGCTATCGCTAATATTTACATTAAATTCTAATTATAAAATGGCAGCTTTAATGATAATCCTCGCAGCATTCATGGATAGATATGACGGACGTATAGCTAGGCGTTTTGATGCTGTATCTCCCCTAGGAAAGGAACTGGATTCACTTTGCGATTTAATATCCTTTGGTGTTGCACCTGCTGTTCTTTCATGGAGCAACTTTTTGATAAATTTCGGAATAACTGGATATATTATATCAATAATTTTTCCAATAGCTGGCGCATATAGATTAGCAAGGTTTAATGTAACACCATTTAATAACTATTTTATTGGGGTCCCAATTACCTTCGCAGGCTTTTTCCTTGCAATCGACAATCTAATTGCAATATCATTGCCTCATAATATTATATCTGCAACTTTTATGCTGCTATTATCCTATTTAATGGTATGTAAAATTAAATTTAAAAAATTTTAAGAGCCCAATGGGCTCTTTTTTTGTGTCAAAAATATTGATTCTGCATATTATGTTATTGTAATTTGTTTGAGGAGTGGTTTAATGAATTTAAAGGGAAGTAAAACAGAGCAAAATTTATTAAAAACGTTTGCCGGTGAATCTAGGGCCCGAAACAAATATTCCTTTTTTGCTGAAAAGGCAAAGGAGGAAGGGTATGAGTTTATTGCTTCTGTTTTTAATGAAACTTCGGATAATGAAAAGGCCCATGCAAGAAGAGTTTTTAATGATTTTTTAAAGCTTAACAAAACTACTGCAGAAAATTTACTTGAAGCTGCAATGGGAGAAGCTTATGAAAGTGAAAAAATGTATAAGGAATTTGAAACAATCGCACGTCAAGAAGGATTCATTGAAATTGCTGATTTTTATAAGGAACTTGCTGAAACAGAAGAATATCACAGAGAAAGATTCAATGCTATCCTTCAAAACTTAAAGAGCGGTAAAATATTTAGAAGAGATAGCGAGATGAAATGGCATTGTAGAAACTGTGGCTATATCCATGAGGGATTAGAAGCACCTGAACGCTGTCCTCTTTGCGGATTCCCAAGAAGCTTTTATGAAATTTACTGTGAAAACTTCAAATAGGAAGTGATTATATGAAAAAATGTATGATAGCATGGGTTCCTATTGAGCTATTGATGAACGAAAAGGTAAATACTTTCGAAAATCTGACAAGAAACTCACAGGAGGAAATAGAAGAAGACATATATAAAGAAATAGATGAGGAATATATTGAAGAAGAAATTAATAAGTGAAATAGGTCCTTGTGTCCTTGAGACACAAGGCATCTTTTAATAATTTAAAGGTGATATTATGAAGAAAATAGCTCCACTGATCTTACTAGTAATTTTTCTTGTCTCATGGTTAAATAAAATATTCATTTTGAATTTAATAGCTACATTTTGTTTGCTGATGATTGTAGCTATAAAACTTAGTAAAGAAATAAATATATTATCATCTTTAGTAGGTGAAAAGGTAGGTGGCTTAATAAGTTCAACCTCGGGCAATCTACCAGAATTATTTATTAGTATATTTGCATTGAAAAATAATTTAATTGATTTAGTAAAAAGTGGATTACTAGGCTCAATAATTGGGAACATGCTATTGGTATTAGGATTAAGCATTTTGTTTGGTGGGATTAAGTATAAGGAACAAAAATTTAATAAGATAATAGCAAGAACTAATTTTTCTTTATTATTTTTGGCCCTTAGCAGTCTAATCATCGCCTCTACAATTTCCTTTCAAGGCAAATTAAGCACTCAAAAATCTTATATTTTTAGCTTTTATATAGCAATAATTCTAATACTTATATATTTATTAGGCCTTATATTTTCCTTAGTAACACATAAAAATCTATTTTTAGTTCAATCTGAAGAAAATAATAATTATAATAACATAAAAAAAACAAATTTCATATTTATCTTCATTCTTTTAATATTAGCATATGCTTTAAGTGAACGTTTAGTAAATTTAATAAATACGGCAATTATAAACTTTAAAATTCCTGAAAAAATTATAGGAATAATAATAATGCCTCTAATTGGTAATGCTGCAGAATATATTACAGCTATTTATGCTTCCCTTAAAGATAAAATAAATCTATCTATAGAAATATCAATAGGATCAAGCATGCAACTATTATTATTTACTCTTCCAACTATAGTAATTATAGCCTATTTATTAGGACTTCCTTTAACATTAGTCTATAGTTTCTATGAGCTTATTATATTGGTAATTTCTATTGGATTATCATTTTTTGTATTTCAAGATGGAAAAAGCTATTGGCTAGAAGGCGCCATTTTATTAGCATCATATCTTATAATAATATTCGGATATTGGTTAATATAAAAGGCATGGGAGTCCCATGCCAGATTATTGTTGCTTTTCTATTTTATCTTTTGGAGCACCACATTTAGGACATCTTGCAGGCTTACATCTACCTTCTTTTGTTTCTCCACAAACAGTGCATTTAAAGATTGCCATACCGATCCCCCTTTATCTTTTGTTAATTAAATTTTACCACATTGAATTATTATTTGTAAATATTTATTCTCCAAAAATATCTTTCATCAATTTTTGCCCTGTAGGAGTTGAAGCTATTCCACCTAAGGCTGTCTCCCTTAATTCAAAGGGAAGGGCCTTTCCAACTTTATACATAGCATCTACAACTTCATCAAAGGGGATGATACTTTTTACACCAGCTAAAGCTAAGTCAGCAGAAGTTAAGGCATTAACTGCACCAGAAGAATTTCTCAAATAGCAAGGAGCCTCAACAAGTCCTGCAACAGGATCGCATACTAAACCTAAAATATTTTGAATTGCTATTGAAGCTGCATGTAATGCTTGTTCTGGAGTTCCTCCTGCCATTTCTACAACTGCTGCAGCTGCCATTGCTGCAGCTGATCCACATTCTGCCTGACATCCTCCCTCGGCACCTGACACTGTTGCATTCTTAGCAATTATTTGTCCTATACCGGATGCAGTAAAGAGTGCTTTTACCATTTCATTTTCGTCTTTTCCCAAAACCTCTGCTGCTGTTATTATAACCGCCGGTAATATACCTGCAGAACCTGCTGTTGGAGCTGCCACGATTCTGCCCATTGACGCATTAACTTCTGATACAGATAATGCTCTTGCCATAGCTTTATTGATTATTTCTCCTGATATAGTTTTTATTTTTCTGTAATCTTCAACTTTCTTAGCATTACCACCGATAAGTCCACTAATAGAGTTAACTTCTTCATTTAAGCCTTTATTAGCAGATTCTATCATTACTTTTAATACATTTCTCATTCCTTCAAAAACTTCATTCTGCGTTTTTCCTGTTCTTTCACATTCATAATCTAAAACTAATTCCCAAATTTTTTTGTTTGTTTCTTTTGCTAAATTTATTAAATCCTTACCTTTTGTATACATGAAATATCCTCCCTTATACCGGATTTATTTCTACGACGTTAATCATATCTTTAATATTTTTTATTTTATTTATTACGTCATCATCCAACATAGCATCCAATTCTATAATTGCAGTTGTAATCTTTTGTGGATTTCTTGTTACCTTCATATTAGCTATATTAACGTCAACTTCCACAATAAATTTTGATATGTCAGCTATCATACCCTTTCTATCTTTATATTTAGTTATTATAGTCGGATATTCCCCAGTAAATTCTACCTTCTCCCCATCTATCTCAGTTATCAGGATATTTCCACCTCCAATAGATGAGCCCATTACCTCTATTGTCTTCTCATCTTCCTTATAAAAAACAAATTTCACCGTATTAGGATGTTGGTCGCCTAAATC
>JAOAEI010000118.1 GCA_026416875.1 Caloramator sp. | reverse complement strand
TAAAACACCTCGTTCCTCATAGTGACATTTTATCATATTACTTTACAACATGACATTATCATAAAATAATCACATAAGCTTTATTGAAATGCTTGATTTTTTCGGCATTTTCTATATAATGTTAATTAGTAATATCATAAAGGCTGTGAAGGGAAGGAGTACACATCCTTCTTGATTTTAGAGAGAAGGCGGTTGGTGCAAGCCTTTACAAGGGGATGTGGAAGCAGTCTCGGAGCTTCCTGCCGAAAATAAGTAGGCAGAGACGGCTTTGCCGTTATCCAAATGAGTGACCATTTCGGTAATTAGGGTGGTACCGCGAAGTAGACCTTCGTCCCTTTTGGGCGAAGGTTTTTTTATAAGTTTTTAGGAGGTGATATCATGAACTATATGGGAGTTAATGAGATAAGGGAAAAGTATTTGTCCTTCTTTGAAGGGAAGGCACATCTTAGGCTTCCAAGCTTTTCTTTGGTTCCGAAAAATGATAAAAGTTTGTTGTTGATCAATGCAGGGATGGCACCATTAAAGCCATATTTTACAGGACAGGAGGTTCCACCAAATAAAAGGGTAACTACATGCCAAAAATGTATAAGAACTGGGGACATTGAAAGGGTAGGTAAAACTGCAAGACATGCCACATTTTTTGAAATGTTAGGTAATTTCTCCTTCGGAGACTATTTTAAAGAAGAGGCTATACCATGGGCATGGGAATTTGTAACTGAGGTTTTAAAGCTTCCAAAGGAAAGATTGTGGATTACAATCTATCAGGACGATGATGAGGCCTTTGAAATATGGAATAAAAAGGTTGGAATTCCTGCTGAAAGAATAGTTAGAATGGGCAAAGAGGATAACTTCTGGGAAATTGGAGTTGGTCCCTGCGGTCCATGTTCAGAAATTTACTTTGATAGAGGTGAGGATAAGGGTTGTGGTAAGCCCACCTGCGGAGTAGGATGCGACTGCGATAGATTTGTTGAGTTTTGGAATCTTGTATTCACTCAGTTTGATAAGGATGAGGAAGGCAACTATCACAGACTAAAAAATCCCAATATAGATACAGGTATGGGCCTTGAAAGAATAGCAACCATAATGCAGGGTGTTGACAGTATATTTGAAATAGACACCATGAAAAATATTTTAAATAAAGTTTGTGAAGTTGCAAATTATAAATACGGCAGCGATGAAAAGAAGGATGTTTCTGTAAGGGTTATCACTGACCATATAAGAAGCATTGTATTTATGGTTTCAGATGGAGTATTGCCATCAAATGAAGGAAGAGGATATGTTTTAAGAAGACTTTTAAGAAGAGCAGCAAGACACGGGAAACTTTTAGGAATTAAAGGAGCCTTTTTATGGGAAATAAGCGATGTTGTTATCCAAAATTCCAAGGATGCATATCCAGAACTTGAAGAAAAGAAGGAATACATAAAGAAGGTTCTAAAGGTTGAAGAGGAAAGATTTGATGAGACGATAGATCAAGGAATGAACATATTAGAAGAATATATCAATGAACTTAAGAAGGAAAACAAAACTATTCTCGACGGTGAAAAGGCATTTAAACTTTATGATACTTATGGCTTCCCTATAGAACTTACCCTTGAAATTTTACAGGAAAGCGGAATGGATATAGACCTTGAGGGCTTTAATAGGGAAATGGAGGCTCAAAAAGAAAGGGCAAGAGCTGCAAGGGAAGAAACAAACTACATGGGAACAGATATGGATATTTATATGACTTTACCTGCTGATATCAATACTGTATTTGAAGGATACAATAACACTATTACAAGGGGTAAGGTTTTGGTTTTAGTTAGAGAAGGTAATATGGTTGACTATGCCGAAAAGGGAGAAAGTGTAGAGATAATACTTGACAGGACTTCCTTCTATGCAGAAATGGGAGGACAGGTTGGAGATACGGGAATAATAGAAGGTGAAGGATTTAAAGTTGAGGTTGAAGATACAAGGAAAACTGCAAACAACAAAGTAGTCCACAAGGGTAAGGTTTTAGAAGGAAAAATTGAAAAGGGAAGTGAAGTTACTGCCATTGTTGACAAGGCAAGAAGGATGGATATTGCAAGAAACCACACTGCAACCCATCTGCTTCATAAAGCCTTAAAGGATGTTCTAGGTAGTCATGTAAATCAGGCAGGTTCTTTAGTGGCGCCAGATAGATTAAGGTTTGACTTTACCCACTTTGAAGCTATTTCATCTGAAGATTTAAGAAGAATAGAAAACATAGTTAACGATAAAATAATGGAATCCCTTGATGTTGAAACTATTGAAACTACAATAGATGAAGCAAGAAGGATGGGAGCAACAGCTCTATTTGATGAGAAGTATGCTGATGTTGTAAGGGTTGTTAAAGCAGGAGAATACAGCATGGAACTTTGCGGAGGAACCCATGTATTAAATACTTCTATAATCGGCTTATTTAAGATTATTTCTGAGGGTGGAGTTGCAGCCGGAGTTAGAAGAATTGAAGCTGTAACAGGAAAGGGTGCACTTAAATACATTGAGTCCCTTGAAAATATGTTAAGGGGTGTTGCATTTACATTAAAGAGCAATGTGAAGGATGTTCCAAGAAGAACAGAAATCCTAGTTCATGAGCTAAAGGAAAAGGAAAGAGAAATAGAAGTCTTAAAATCAAAGATTGCAAAGGATGCAGCAATGAACCTTGTAAATGATGCAAAGGATGTTAAAGGTGTAAAGGTAATAACTGCAAGTTTTGATATGGATGTAGATGCCTTAAGGGAACTTGGAGACAAATTAAAGGAAAAGCTTGAAACTTGTCTTGTTGTTCTTGCTTCAACAAAGGATGATAAGGTAAGCTTTGTTGCTATGGCGACAAAGGATGCTATATCAAAGGGAGTTCATGCCGGCAATATAATAAGGGAAGTTGCTAAAGTAGCAGGCGGTGGCGGTGGAGGAAGACCGGACATGGCCCAAGCCGGTGGAAAGGATAAATCAAAGGTTAATGAAGCATTAGATGCTGTTTATAAACTGGTGGAGAATATGGTTAAATAATAAGAGGCTGCAGAAGCAGCCTCTAAATATTTAAGGAAGTTAAGTATTTTGTTTAATAATAGTTTAAGTTTTTTAGTAGAAATATGTAAAAAATAATGCTAAAATAATACTTAGGGAAAATTGCGAATAATTAAAAATATTTATAGAAGGGAGCTTTTAAAATGAGTAAACCAGTTCTATCAGCTCATTTTGAATCAAGAACACCATCAGATGTAAGATTAGCACAAATGAAATATGAAGAAAGAAAAGTTAAGCCTCAAGCTGTAATTAACGTAGGTATTGGTAATGTTTCTCTTCCAACAAATCCAGCAATGATGAAAAGAATGTTTTCCCTTGATGCACCTGAAAGTCCATTTTCAAAGGGTGTTATAAGATATTCAACTACTGTTGGCTTTAAAGAAACTCAGGATGCTTTTAAAAACATTCTTGAAGCTGAAGGTTTTGATACAAGCAATCTTTATGTGCAGATAACTGATGGCGGTTCAGCTGCGATGGAAATAGTTTTATTAGGGGTGTGTGGTCCAGCAGGTTCAGATGAAAAGCCACTTTTGATGATTGACCCAGCTTATACTAATTATATTTCCTTTGCAGAAAGAATAGGAAGAAAAATAGTTACGGTAAAACGCAGCTTAGATGAAAACGGAAAGTTCAGCTTACCAGAAATAAACAAAATTGAAGAAATGATTAAGGAACATAACCCTGGAGCACTTCTAGTTATACCATATGATAATCCTACAGGACAGCTTTATGACTATGAAACTCTTATTGAACTAGCTAAATTATGTGTAAAATACAATATGTGGATGATAAGCGATGAAGCATATCGTGAACTATACTATACAGAAGATACTAAGTTGGTAAGCATATGGGGAGTAACAGATGCAGAAGTTCCTGGAATAGAAGGAAGAAGAATAAGCATAGAAACTGCTTCAAAGGTATGGAA
>JAOAEI010000117.1 GCA_026416875.1 Caloramator sp. | reverse complement strand
TTACTCACCCGTCCGCCGCTAGCTATCACTCAACACTCAATACTCAGCTCGTATGCATGTGTTGGCTCCTTTTAACGCGTCAAGCGCTTCGCGCTTGACGCTGGCTCAACACTCCTTACATACTTTTGCTGAATACTCAGTGTTGAGTGATAGCCCGCTCGACTTGCATGTGTTAGGCACGCCGCCAGCGTTCGTCCTGAGCCAGGATCAAACTCTTATGTTTAAATCCTAAGCTTCCTTAAAATTACTTACTGGTCGCTTCGCCACTGTTCAGTTTTCAAAGGTCAAACAGCGTTATTTATCTTATCACGCTGTGCTCACTTTGTCAATACCTTTTTTCCTTCCGTCGCCCTCGCGACGACATGTTATATATTATCACTATGATTACACAGCTTCATGTTTATTGTTATCGATTATTTAAATTTATCTTTCATTATCTATTTTTTTCTCTTTTTATCATCAAATTATAACTATTGATATACCAGGTTTAGTTGTTAGCATTATTATTGTTTCCATTCCTCAAAATTCTATTCATTATTCTTTTATCCAAATTATTTTTTTGCCTCCCTTAAAATCAATATCTATTAATCCCTTTTGATGTAAATCATTAATTATTAGTTCAACAAATTTATCCGGCTCGTTTATTTTAACCTGTTTTTTGCTCCAAAATACCCTTCCCTTAATATTTTTTATAAGTTCCTGAAGTTCTATAATGCTTGCCTTTTTATTTTTATTTAAATAATTAAGTATTTTTTTTCTTGCTTTAATATAAAGCACATTTATAAGTTCACTAGACAGCCTTGCCTCCTTTAAATATCCTATGTATATTAAAATCATCGTAATTATTGTAATTGATAACATATATAATAAGTATTTCACTAAACTTCCCCCCATCTAAAAATTAGGCGGCAATTTTGCCGCCTAAAATTATTTACTTACAGTTTTGTTCTTTGGAAGATTTGTCCTTCCCACTTTATCTACATACATCCAAAGCGTCCACGCAACTATTAAGAATAAAATCAATGCACCCCATTGTCCAAGTAACATATTCTTTAATGCTAAATCAACATTAGCATAAGCAAATGCTGCAAGAATTACACCCATTAGGCCTTCCCCTGCGATAAGGCCTGATGAATAGAGAACTCCAACTTCAACCTTTTCCTTAAGAACATCTTCCCTCTTTTCCATCTTATCAACTATTCCTCTTATAATACCTCCAACCATTATTGGAGTTGAAAGATGGATTGGAAGATAGAGTCCTATTGCAACTGGAAGTGCAGGTATTCCAAACAATTCGAGCATTAATGATGTTGCAACTCCCATAAACACTAAGTTCCATGGCAGATTTCCATTCATAATACCTTCGATAACGAGCTTCATAAGTGTTGCCTGTGGAGCTCCAAGCTCCTTTGAGCCAAATGTATAAGCTTTGTTGAGCATTATCAAAATAAATCCTATAACTATTGCTGATGCAAGGACACCGATTATTTCACCAATCTGCTGTTTCCATGGCGTTGCACCAACAAGATAACCAGTCTTAAGGTCCTGTGATATGTCACCAGCTATTGCTGCAGCAGTGCAAATTACCGCACCAATAACAAGTGCTGCTATCATACCCTTTTGGCCTGAATATCCGGCAGATTTTAATATAACAGTTGTAATTAATAATGTAGCAATTGTCATTCCTGAAACTGGGTTTGATGAACTTCCAACAAGGCCTACTATTCTTGATGAAACTGTTACGAAGAAGAATCCAAATATAGCGATAAGAATTGCTCCTAAAACACCTACTGGAATTTGTGGTAGAACTGCCATTAAAACAACTAGAACAATAACACCACCAATAATCCATTTTGCATCCATATCGCTATCTATTCTTTCAATCTTTCCTGCTGCCTTTGCTCCAAATCCCTTCATAGCATCTCTAAATGAATTTATTATAGTTGGAAGTGCCTTAATTAAGCTTATTATACCGCCAGTTGCAACGGCACCTGCACCGATATATCTTATATATCTACTCCAAATTCCCCAGTATCCAAGTTCTTTAATTGGAGCTGCTGCTGGGAAAATTGGTTCTGCAATATAATGTCCAAAGAATGTAATCATTGGTATAAATGCAAGCCATGCAAGAATCGCACCGCCAAGCATATAAGCAGAAATTCTAGGACCAACTATAAATCCAACACCAAGTAAAGCTGGATAAACATCAGCACCTATTGCAGCACCTTCATATCCTTTGATTTCCCATTCGATTTCAGTTGGGAATAATTTTAACCCGTCACCTAAGAACTTATAAACAAGTCCTACAAGTCCTCCCATGAATATATATTTTGCACCAGTTCCGCCTTCTTCACCTGCAACTAAAACTTCAGCGCAAGCAACTCCTTCTGGATATGGAAGCTTTCCATGCTCTTGAACGATTAAATATCTTCTAATAGGAATCATAAAAAGAACACCAAGTGTACCACCAACAAATGTGATTATCCCCATTGTTAATGCATCTGGGCTTTCTCCCCATAAGAATAATGCTGGTAATGTAAAGATTGCACCTGCTGCAAGGGATTCACCAGCTGATGCAATAGTTTGAACCATATTGTTTTCAAGAATTGACTTTCTTCTTAAAACAACCCTAACTATTGCCATCGAAATAACTGCAGCTGGTATTGATGCTGAGATAGTCATGCCGACCTTAAGTCCAAGATATGCATTTGCAGCGCCAAATATAATGGACAAAAGTATACCTACAACTATTGATAGAGCAGTAAACTCAGGCATAACCTTTTCTGATGGAATGTAGGGCACATACTTTTGTCCCTCCTTAAGACCATAGGCGCCTTCAGGAAGACCTTTTCTTGACATAAAAACCCCCTCCTTATAAAAATAACTATATCTAATTTATATTTCTATAAAAAACAATATTTTCCTTTTATTTTTTCAAAAATTTAAAAATATTTTTAATATTTTAAATAAAAAAGTTTTAAATAGCATATGATATTGACACTCATTATCACTCATGGTATATTAATAATAGCTTAAAGCTAATAACCCCTTAGTAAAAACCCCTATCACAAAAAAAGCTTCGGGCAATGCCCGAAGCTTTTTATTTAACCTTAGCAAGGAATAGAAGTCTTTCCCATCTTCTGTCTACTTCTTCTTGTATCCTTTGAATTATATGTTCATTTTCTGGCTTAAATAGATGTTTAAATCTTCCTTGTGGTTTTAACCATTCTGTTACAGGTAATTTTTGCTTTGGTATATAATTTATCTTGTATTCTCCGTTTTCTACTTCATAAAGTGGCCAGAAGCAAGTTTCAACTGCAAGCTTCATAAGTTCAAGCTCAGTTGCTGTATCGCATCTCCAACCTCTTGGGCATGGAGTTAACACATTCATAAACTTAGGCCCTTCAATGCTAAAAGCCTTTTCTGCTTTATTGTAAAGGTCGAACATATATGGAGTTCCAGGAATTACAGGAACTGATTGTGCAACATATGGTAAATTATGAGCAACCATAATTTCAGTTAAATCTTTTCTAAATTGTTCTTTTCCAGGCTTTACCTTTCCTGCTGGTGAAGTTGTTGTATCTGCACCAAGTGGTGTTGCTGATGATCTTTGGATACCTGTATTCATGTATGCTCCGTTGTCATAGCATACATAGAGCATGTCATGTCCTCTTTCCATTGCACCTGAAAGAGATTGTAAACCGATATCGTATGTTCCACCGTCTCCACCGAAAGCTATGAATTTGTATTTTCCATCTACTAAACCTTTTCTTTTCATAGCCTTGAAGGCAGCTTCAGCACCGCTTACTGTTGCAGCTGCATTTTCAAAGGCTGTATGAATCCAAGAATCCTTCCATGCTGTATATGGATATAGACATGATGAAACTTCAAGACATCCTGTTGCATTTGAAATAACTGCTCTTTCATCATCCTTAAGAGCCTTAAGTATCCAGTTAACAACCATTGGCGCACCGCAGCCTGCGCACATTCTATG
>JAOAEI010000116.1 GCA_026416875.1 Caloramator sp. | reverse complement strand
AAATAACTCCTTCTCTAACCGGCCGACCAGTGCTAAACCCTGAGGTCATCTCGAACATATCTGCATTAATACCTGCAACAACTTTTTTCCCCTTTATATTTTCTCTTTCTATTTGATTAGTTAAAGTATCTGATTTTTTTACCCTATCTTCAGCTTTTGAAAAAACAAGTTCTATATTTTTATTTTTTAAGTCAGCAGTTAAAATATAAAAATTTTTTCTGTCAGAACCTTGAATATATTTTCTTGTATATGTAATCCCCTTTGCTATCTCAGTTTTAAAAATTTCACTTTCCGTATTTTTTGTTTTTGAATAGGCAAAATTAGATAAAAGAATACATGCCGACAAAGCAATACTTAAAATCCTTGATGCTCTTTTCATATAATCACCCCAACGTCTTTTATATAATTAGACTTATTTATTTGTTTATTGTTCAATTTTACTATATTATACCACTAAATTTTGAAATCGTTAATTTTTTGATAATTTTCGACACATATTGCTAATTAATATTTATTATCTAAGAAAAATATATTATAATTTTCTTAGATAAAATTCCAAGAGGTGATTTATTTGTTAAATATAATAAAAAAAGCAGAAGAAACCCATAATTTAAATAAAGATGAATTAGTTTTACTTTTAAAAGAGGATAAATTCGATAAAGAAATTTTTGAGGCTGCAGATAGAGTAAGAAAAAAATACGTTGGGGATGAAGTCCATTTAAGGGGACTCATAGAATTTTCTAATATTTGCAAACAAAATTGTCTCTATTGTGGTCTAAGGCGAGATAATAAAAACGTAGAAAGATATAGACTTTCAGAAGAACAAATAATAAATTTTGCTAAAAACGCAAGGAATTTAGGCTATAGAACAGTAGTTTTGCAATCAGGTGAAGACGATTATTTCAACGTTGATAGAATGACAAGAATAATAAGTGAAATAAAAAAGCTGGATCTTGCAATTACCTTAAGCATTGGCGAAAAAAGTTATGAGGAATATAAAGCATATAAAGAAGCTGGTGCAGATAGGTATCTTCTTAGAATTGAAACTACAGATAAGGAACTTTATGAAAAACTTGATCCTAATATGAGCCATGAAAATAGGAAAAGATGTCTTATGGATCTTAAAAAATTAGGCTATGAAGTTGGGACCGGTTGTCTTGTTGGGCTTCCCGGACAAACATTAGAATCCCTTGCTGATGATATTTTATTCTTCAAAGAAATAGATGCGGATATGATCGGCGTAGGACCATTTATTCCAAATCCAGATACCCCATTAAAGGATGAAAAAGGAGGAACCTTTGAGTTGAGCTTAAAAGTTATGGCTTTGACCAGGCTTCTTTTGCCAGATATAAACATTCCTGCAACTACCGCTATGGAAACTCTAAATAAAAACGGAAGATTAATAGCATTAAAAAGCGGTGCAAATGTTGTAATGCCAAATGTTACAGAAGGAGAATACAGAAAGCTTTATGCCCTTTATCCAGGTAAAATATGTGTCAACGATACACCAGCCCACTGTTTTGGATGTATAACAGGTAAGATCAATAGCATTGGAAGACCGATATCTAAAGATTACGGGTATAGAAAAAAGATTTTTGAAAAGGCTTAAAAATTCATATAATAAATATAAATTAATTTTGAGGGGGCCTTTATATGACCCTGGCATATCAGGTTTTTATAGATTTTTTATTAATATTTATTCTAATATTAATTAACGGTTTTTTTGCTGCTTCTGAAATAGCAATTATATCGATTAATAGAAATAGAATTTCTATGCAGGCACAGGAAGGGGACAAAAAAGCCCTTTTAATACAAAAACTATTTAAGGAACCTAGTAAATTTTTAGCAACAATACAGGTTGGTATTACATTAACAGGATTTCTTGCCAGTGCATCAGCAGCTGTTAGTATATCAACATACTTTTCTCAATACTTAAAAAGGCTAAATATCCCCTTTAGCGATCAGATTTCTCTTTTGCTTGTTACTTTGTTTATTTCTTATATAACCCTTGTATTAGGTGAGCTTTTACCAAAGAGACTTGCCCTTCAAAATCCTGAAAAAATTGCATTTAGCATTATTGGAACAATAGTATTTATTTCAAAGATAACTGCTCCCTTTGTAAAGATATTAACTATATCTACAAATTTTTTTGCAAAGCTTTTTGGAGTTGGTGCAACCTATGAGGAAGAAAAAGTTACTGAGGACGAAATCAGAATGATGATAGATGTTGGAGAGGAAAATGGAGTATTAAATGAAACAGAAAAAGAAATGATAGATGGAATATTTGAATTTGATGACACCTTGGCAAAGGAAGTTATGACTCCAAGAACAGCAGTTTTTGCAATAGATATTAACTCACCATTGGAGGAAATAATTCATCAAATAATCGAGGAGCAGTATTCAAGAATTCCTGTTTATGATGGTGATATAGATAATATAGTGGGAATTCTTTACATGAAGGATTTATTTGTTGAGATGGCCTCAAAAAGATTAGATGAAATCTCAATTAAAGAACTTTTAAGACCTGCATATTTTGTTCCAGATACTAAAAAGATAGACAGACTCTTTAGAGAACTTCAAGCCAGCAAAAACCATATGGCTATACTTATAGATGAATATGGCGGCGTTTCAGGAATAATTACAATCGAAGATTTGATTGAGGAAATTGTGGGAAATATCGCTGACGAATATGATGAAGATGTTAAGGATTTTCAAAAGCTAGATAGCAATGTTTATATAGTCGATGGGCTTGTTAGCATAGATGAAGTTAATGAAAAGTTAAACCTTAAGCTGCCAACGGAACATCATGATACCATTGGTGGCTTTGTTCTTAACCTCATTGGTAATATTCCTAAAACTGGTGAGATCATCCAATATCAAAACATAACCTTTACAGTTGAAAAGATCGATGAAAAAAGAATTGAACAGATAAAAATTCAAATAAGTTAAGGTGCCATAGGGCACCTTATTTATTTCAACTTTTCTCTTAGTTTTTCAAGCATATCAACTGTCATTGAAGCAAGGTCATATTTTGGATTCCATCCCCATTCTTCCCTTGCAGCACTATCGTCAAGTGAATCTGGCCATGATTCTGCAATTGATTGCCTAATTGGATCAACATTATAATCCATTTCAAATTCAGGAATATGCTTTTTAATTTCTGCTGCAATATGTTCAGGTGCAAAGCTCATTGCTGTTATGTTAAAGGCATTTCTGTGCTTTAATTTTGATGGGTCAGCCTCCATAAGCTGAACTATAGCCTCAAGAGCATCTGGCATATACATCATGTCCATATATGTTCCTTCTTTTATGTAGCATGTATATTTCTTATTCTTAATAGCTTCATAGTATATATGAACTGCGTAATCTGTAGTTCCTCCTCCTGGGAGTGTTTCATAGGATATTAGTCCTGGGTATCTTACTCCCCTTGTGTCAACACCATATTTTAAGAAGTAATAATCACAAAGAAGCTCTCCAGCAACCTTAGTTACACCATACATAGTAGTTGGTCTTTGAATTGTATCCTGTGGTGTTTTTTCCTTAGGTGTATTCGGGCCAAAGGCTGCAATTGAACTTGGAGTGAAAACTGCAAGCTTCATTTCTCTAGCGATTTCAAGAACATTATATAATCCGTTCATATTTACGTTCCAAGCAAGGTCTGGCTTTGCTTCCCCTACGGCTGAAAGAATAGCTGCAAGATGTATTATTGTGTCAGGAGAGTATTTTTTAACTATTTCTGCAAGTTTTGTTGCATCAGTAACATCGACTACTTCAAATGGACCTGATTGTAACACTTTTTCTGGTCCATTAGGGTTCTTGTCTGTTGCAATAACGTTGCTATCTCCATATAGCTTTCTAAGATACATAGTAAGTTCAGAACCTATCTGTCCTAAAGCTCCTGTTACAAGTATTTTTTTCATAAAAAATACCTCCAATTGTAATTTATTTTACAAATTAAATTATAGCATTATTATTTTAGTATTGCCACAATAATTTTAAATAAATTGCAACTTTTTATTCAATATTGCAATAAATTTAAATATTAACAATCGAGTAGGAGCTGAATAATTATTTTATTCAGCGTCCTCTCACACCACCGCACATACCGGCCTGGTATACGGCG
>JAOAEI010000115.1 GCA_026416875.1 Caloramator sp. | reverse complement strand
TTATAGGACGGAAAGAGTATCTAATTATTTTAAATTAAAGGATAAACCTGTAAAAATATTAGTCAAAGGGGTGATTTAAATGAATCAAAATATTAATTGGTATTTGGAAAAAAGATTAGAAAGAGTTAAACAGTCCCTTGAAAAAAACAATTATGATGTCTTTATTGTTGAAGACACAGAAGGTGTTAAGGAGATATTAAATAATATAATTGAAGAAAATAGCACAGTTTCCTTCGGTGGCTCAATGACTCTTATCGACGGGGGAATTATAGAACATCTTAGGAAATGCAACATTACATTATTAGATAGATACAAAGAAGGACTAACACCAGATGAAATTGGAGAGTTGTATAGAAGGTCGTTTTTTGCAGATTATTACATAACAAGCTCAAATGCTATTACTGAAGAGGGACAACTTGTAAATTTAGATGGTAACGGTAATAGGGTTGCAGCAATGATATATGGACCTAAAAAAGTTATTGTTATTGCTGGAATAAATAAAATAGTAAAGGATCTTAATGAAGCATACGAAAGAGTTAGAAACTATGCATCCCCTATTAATGCAAAAAGACTTTCAAGAAAAACGCCATGTGTAGAAAAAGGGATATGTTTAGACTGTAATTCACCAGAAAGAATTTGCAACCATTATGTGGTAACATACAGACAAAACGTAAAAGGCAGAGGAATCGTTATTTTGGTGAAGCAGGATTTAGGTTTTTAGAAATTAAATTTTTTTAATATATATTGAACAGATTTTATGCATATTGATATAATAAGTAAAGATAATGCCGAATCCCAAATGGGTACGGAGGAACCATATTTTGGGGTGAATCTGATTTATATCAGTAGGGAACTCCTTCTTCCCGAACCCGTCAGCTAACTCCGGAGGCATAGGAAGGAGTAGTGAAATGAAAAGACTAAAGTTTTTATTTCTAACAATATTATTTTTAATTATGTTTATATTTAATTTTAAAGTTAATGCAAGCACTAATGACGCAAGAAATAATAGACAAGCAATATCAAGAGGACCACAACTTGTAAGCTATGCAAAAAGATTTTTAGGAGTAAGATATAAATGGTCCGGGCAATCACCTTCGGGATTTGACTGTTCTGGTTTTACTTCTTATATTTATAAGTTATTTGGCATAGAATTGCCCCATAGCTCATATGGACAGTTTATATCTGGACAAAAAATTTCAAAATCTCAATTGTTACCAGGAGATTTAGTGTTTTTTCAAACTTCTAAAAGAGGAATATCACATGTAGGAATTTACATAGGCAATGGTAAGTTTATTCACGCTTCATCTGGTGCGGGATATGTTACAATAACAAGTTTAAATGAGCCTTATTATTCAAAACGATATAGAGGAGCAGTAAGAGTGTTAAGATAAAGATAGAGCGGTGCTCTATCTATTTTTCTGTAATAATTAGGGGTTGGGGATATGAGATATTTGAGGATCCAATTAGAAGAAAAAAATGATGGTAAGAAAATTATCTTAATGTTTTTGACTATTTTTATTGTTTCAACAATTTTGGCTTTTTTACTAGACAAAGGATTTTTTTTTACTGCTAAAACCGTTGTTAAGCAGGATGACATCAAAATTAATACAAATCAAAAGGTAACATTTTATTTTCTTCAATTAGGTTATTTTAATAATAAACAGAATGCTGAAAATTTAGTTAAGACTTTGAATGCCAAAAATATAACAGCAACCTATATTAATATTAATGGAAAATATTGTGTTATTTCATGGATTGATAATATAAAGGATGATCTAAAAATTTATGAAAACTATTTGATTAATTTGAATTTATCATATATAATAAAAAATGTCGAATTATCAATTAATAATAATGAATATGTAGATTTATTAAAAGCTATTATAAGACAAATAAGCTTATTAAAGGGGAAAATACAACAAGAACAATTATCAATTGATAATATATCCAATACACAAGATGACCAAGTAAAAAGATTTTATAATGAATATATTTTATTTATGAAAAACTACAAGCAAGGTGATATTAGCTCATGTTTAAACAATTTGGCTAATGAAATATTTATTTTAAAAAATCTTCATTAGTCCAAATTTCATAATAAAATGTGTTAGTAAAATATCAAACAAGGGGAGTGAAATTATGAATCAACAAAATTGCTGCTGTTGTGGTGGAAATCAAGTTGACGAAAGGCTAGAAAAAGCAAAAGAGGTTATCAAAAAATATAAGGACGTTAAAGGTGGGCTTATCCCTGTATTACATCAAATTCAAAATATTTATGGCTATCTTCCGGAAGATGTTTTAAAGATAGTTTCACAGGAACTTAATGTTCCAATGTCAGAAATTTATGGCGTGGCTTCTTTTTATTCATACTTCTCACTTGAGCCAAAGGGTGAACATATAATTAGAGTATGTCTTGGAACTGCATGCTATGTAAAAGGAGCACAGGGACTTATTGACAGATTGTCAAAAGAACTTGGAATAGAAGTTGGCAAAACGACTCAAGATGGAAAGTTTACATTAGAGGCTACAAGATGCCTTGGTGCATGCGGTCTTGCACCAGTTATGGTTATTGGAGAAAAAGTTTATGGAAGGTTAACACCTGATGATATTCCAAACATTTTAAAAGAGTACAAATAAGAGGAGTTTTTATGAGGGAAATTTCTCTTCATATTATGGATATAATAGAAAATTCCATAAATGCAAATGCTACATTGATTGAATTAGAAATAAAAGAAAATATAAATGATAATCTTCTCATAGTTAAAATTAAGGATAATGGCAAAGGAATACCTCAACATATGCTAGAAAATATTACGGATCCTTTCGTTACTTCAAGGACTACAAGAAGGGTAGGCTTAGGATTATCACTATTCGAAGCTACCTGTAAGGCATGTAATGGTTTTTTGAAGGTTTCTTCGGAGGTAGACAAGGGGACAGAAGTCATTGCTGTTATGCAGCATGACCATATTGATAGACCTCCGATCGGAAGGATAGAAGAAACGATTGTATCATGCTTGCTGAATCCTAATATAGATGTTGTTTATACTCATATTACTAATTACAAATCATTTTCAATTGACACAAGAGAAGTAAAAAAAATTTTGGGTTTCAATGACTTAAATCATCCAGAAGTTTTAATGTGGATGAAGGAATATATTAAAGATAATTTAAAAGAAATAGGTGGAGGTGCCTAGTATGAAAACATTAAAGGAACTAGAGGAAATAAGACAAAGGACCCTTGATAGAGTTAACCAAAGAAAAGATAGAACAACAACAAGAATAGTAGTTGGAATGGCAACCTGTGGAATAGCAGCAGGAGCAAGACCAGTTTTACTTGCTATAATGGAAGAAGTTGAAAAGCTTGGCTTAACAGATGTTACAGTTGCCCAAACAGGATGTATAGGACTTTGTAAGGTAGAGCCTATCGTTGAAGTGTTTAAGCCTGGCGAAGAAAAGGTAACCTACGTAAAGATGGATGCGGAAAAGGCAAGAAGGATAGTAAGGGAACATGTTAAGGATGGTAAGGTAGTAGAGGAATATACTTTACATGTAGTTCAAGGCAAGATACTTAACGATTTTAAGGCAGAAAATGAATGATTGGAGGGAAAACTATGGCATTTTATCGTTCTCAGGTTTTAATCTGTGGTGGGACAGGCTGCACATCATCAGGTTCAATGGATTTAAAGGCTAAGTTTCATGAAGAAGTAAAGAAAAATGGGATAGAAAACGAAATTGAAATAATAAGGACTGGATGTTTTGGACTTTGTGAATTAGGACCTGTAGTTATAGTATATCCTGAAGGAGCCTTCTACAGCAGGGTAACGGTTGAGGATGTAGAGGAGATAGTAAAGGAGCACCTTGTAAAGGGAAGAGTTGTAAAAAGACTTCTTTACACAGAATCAGTAGATGAAGGAAGAATAAAGTCATTAAACGAAGTAGATTTTTACAAGAAGCAGTTCAGAATAGCTTTAAGAAACTGCGGTGTTATTGACCCAGAGAATATAGATGAATACATTGCCTTTGACGGATACAAGGCCCTTGCGAAGGTATTGACAGAGATGACGCCACAGGAAGTTATAGAAGTTGTTAAAAAGTCGGGCTTAAGAGGAAGAGGAGGCGGAGGATTCCCAAC
>JAOAEI010000114.1 GCA_026416875.1 Caloramator sp. | reverse complement strand
GCTCTATCCTGCTGAGCTACGGGTGCATAACGTTTACAATTTAATTATAATTGATTATTTTAATTTGTCAATTACATTATGTAGAAGAGCAAACAAAAATAGGGGCTACCCCCTATTTATTTTCGTCTGCCTCTTTTGATATTTTGCAATAAACTTGTCCAATAACTGACTTAGCTTAACAATCTCATCATCAACAATAAAATTTTTTTCTTCTAATTTTCTATCCATCTTCCTTCTTAAGCACTCTATTTTTTCGCGCAGAATCCTCATGGCATTTCACCTCTTTTTTTAACTTGGCTTACCAAGTTAAAGAGGTCTGCCTGTCAATTTTAGTAATCTTTTTTTAATTATAACATAAATAATAAATATTTTACAATACTTTTTATCGACATAGAACTCTATTTTTCTTCAGGTAACTTTTTTTGTTAATAATAAATAACTTTTTTGAATATAATAAATATTTTATATATTATTAGAACAATATATAATATAAGTTAGATTTTAATAACGGGGGTGTAATTAATGTCGCAAATCAAAAAAATTGCTATTTTAACTGGTGGTGGAGATTGTCCTGGTTTAAATGCAGTAATAAGAGCTGTAACTAGAACTGCAATTTTAAAATACGGCTATGAAGTTATTGGCTACAAATACGGTTATAGGGGGCTTTATTTAAACGATTTTATTCCTCTTACTTTAGATACTGTAACTGGACTAATTCACAAAGGAGGAACAATACTTTATACATCAAATAAAGATAACCTTTTCGACTATCAGGTTGAAGAAAACGGTCAAATTGTTAAAAGGGACGTATCTGACGTTGCCATTGAAAATATGAAAAAAGAGGGCGTTGATGCCTTAGTTGTTGTTGGTGGGGATGGAACTTTAACAAGTGCAAGGGATTTTTCAAGAAAGGGAGTTAAGGTTGTTGGTGTTCCTAAAACCATAGATAACGATCTTGGAGGAACTGATTATACATTTGGTTTTAACACGGCAATCGAAGTTGTAACTGAAGCCTTAGATAGACTACATACAACAGCCGAATCCCATCATAGAATTATGATACTTGAAGTTATGGGAAGAAATGCAGGCTGGATTGCTCTCCATGCAGGAATTGCTGGTTCTGCTGACGTTATACTTATCCCCGAAATACCATTTGATTTAGATAAAGTAGTTGAAAAAATTGAGGAAAGAAGAAAAATGGGAAGACTATTTAGCATAATTGTTGTTGCAGAAGGTGCAAAGCCAAAGGGTGGGGAAGTTGTTGTCAGCAAAATAGTAAAGGACAGCCCAGACCCAATAAGACTTGGAGGTATTGCCCATAAACTTGCAAATGAACTAGAACAAAGAATAAAGACCCATGAAATAAGAGCTACTATTTTAGGCCATGTTCAAAGAGGAGGATCACCATCTACATATGACAGAATACTTTCAACAAGATATGGAGTTAAGGCTGTTGACCTTATAGCAGAAGGAAAATTCGGCAACATGGTATGTCTAAAGGGAGATAATATCTCATATGTTCCACTTGAGGATGTTATAGGAAAAGAAAAATACGTTGATCCAAATGGAGAACTTGTTCAGGTGGCAAGAAGCGTTGGTATTTCCTTTGGAGATTAATAAAGCAGGCATCTGCCTGCTTTTATGTTGCTATGAAATTATACAGCATTCTTAATGCCACTAAAAGTGACATGGTTACAAATATAGGTTTTATAAACTTAGCTCCCTTGAAAAGTGCTGCTTTAGTTCCAAGGCGTGCTCCAATAATCATAAATATTGCAACTGGAATTGCTATTTTATAATCCACCATTCCTTTAAAGGCAAAAACTATTAAAGAAGCGATGTTGCTTAAAAAATTTAAAAACCTTGCATTTCCTGCAGCTGATAAAAAATTAAAACCATAAATATTTATAAGTCCAAAAATTAAGAAGGAGCCTGTCCCAGGTCCAAAGAAACCATCATATCCGCCTATAAATAAAGCTAACATCATACCAAGCAATATATTCCTTTTATTCAAACCATTAAAATTGTCCTCTTGACCAATCGTTTTCGAAAAAAGCGTATATATCCCAACAAAAAGAATTAAAAATAAAACCATAGCATAAAGATACTTTTGATTTATTTTTAATACTAAATTCACCCCTATTACAGCTCCAATAAAGGTCATGGGCGATAAATATTTAAGCAAATCTTTATTCGTAGTTCCTGATTTTATGTATTTGATTGAACTTGTTAATGATGCCGTTGTTGCAGAAAACTTATTTGTTCCAAGAACCATATGCGGCGGAAGTCCATAGAGCATAAAGGCAGGAACGGATATAAGGCCTCCTCCACCTGCAATTGAATCTACAAAGGCTGCAACAAACCCTGCTATGCATAAAAGTAGTAACTTCATATTATCCCCCTGTTATTTAGCCTTTCTTCTTGATGATTTTCCACCTTCTATAACTTGAATTTTGATATCGTGCCTGTCAACCTTTTCCGATAGCTCATCAACCTTTGCTTCTAATCTTTTTATAGCTTCTGTGTTTTGAACATAACCGTCAAACAATGTCTTTTTCATTTCTTTTAGTTCATTTTCCATGGTCATTTGATTGTTCTCTACCTTATTTAGCCTTTCTTCTACTCTGTCTAGCCTCTTATTAACCTCTTTAAATCCATTCTGCATCTCGCTATAAAGTTTCGTTAGAAGGTCAAAAACCTTATCGTTTTCCATCTTAATCCCTCCATCAAACATTATAACACCATTATATAAATAAAAACAACAAAATTCTATTTTCATTTTTTGGCAAAAATATATTAAAATTATTATTAAGAAATTAGACAACGGAGGTGCTAAGATGTATTTTGAAAATGCAGGAAGGCACAATACGGCAAAGACTATAGAACTTGCCCTAAAAGTTGCTGAAGAAAAAGGAATAGAACATATAGTTGTTGCATCCTGCTCTGGGTATACCGCAAAATTTTTAGCAGGATGTGGTAAAAATATTACTGTTGTTACCCATGTTAATGGATTTGAAGAACCTGGAGCTATGGAGATAGACGATAAAACGATAGACGATCTTAAAAAGCTCGGTTTTAAAGTTTATACAGGAACCCATGTATTATCTGGCGCAGAAAGAGGAATATCGCGAAAATTTGGCGGAATATATCCTGTTGAAATAATGGCCCATACCCTTAGGATGCTCGGGCAGGGTGTTAAGGTTGCTGTTGAGATTTCAGTTATGGCCCTTGATGCCGGGCTAATTCCCTACGGTGAGGATATAATAGCAATAGGAGGAACAGGAGAAGGCGCAGATACCGCCGTTGTAATAAGGCCATCCCATGCAGCATCAATATTTGAAACTAAAATTAAAGAAATAATTTGTAAACCATATGAATTTTAGGAGGTTTTTTATGCAATACAGAAAATTCGCAAAGGACCTTGAGGTTTCTGCTTTAGGTTTTGGATTGATGAGGCTTCCAATTTTAAATGGCGATGAGGGGCAAATAGATAAAGAAAAGGCACTACAAATGGTAAGATATGCAATTGATAATGGCGTCAACTACATAGATACGGCATATCCTTATCATAAAGGTAATAGTGAAATTTTTACTGCTGAAGTTTTAAAGGATGGGTATAGAAAAAAAGTTTTACTTGCCACTAAAATGCCCGTTTGGCTAGTAAACGAAAAGGAAGATTTTGAAAGATTATTAAATGAACAGCTAAATAAATTGAAAACTAACCATATAGACTGCTATCTTCTTCATGCGCTATCTAAAAATTCATGGGAAAAGGTATATAACCTTGGAGTTTTAGACTTTTTAGTAAAGGCAAGAAAAGAAGGAAAAATTAACAAAATCGGTTTTTCTTTTCACGATGAATTCCATGTTTTTAAAGACATAATAGATACCTTTGACTGGGATTTTTCACAAATCCAATTCAATTACCTAGACGAAGACGAACAGGCTGGGTTAAATGGCCTTAGATATGCCTATTCAAAAGAAATTTCTGTAATAGTTATGGAACCATTAAAGGGCGGAAAACTTGCAAAGGAACCTCCAGAAAAAATAAAAAATATTTGGGATTCATATAATATTAAAAGAACACCTGCCGAATGGGCATTAAGATATGTCCTAAACTTTAAAGAAGTATCTCTACTCCTTAGCGGCATGAACACAATAGAACAGGTAGAGGAAAACTTAAAGGTTGTTAATGATGCTTACCCTAATTCCCTAACGGAGGAGGAAATAAATTTAATCAAAAAGGTAAAGGAAACATATAAAAGTCTTAATCAAATCGGCTGCACAAACTGTAAATACTGCATGCCTTGCCCCTTCGGTGTTGATATTCCAAGGAACTTTTCAGTTTACAACAGCGCCTTCATTTACAACGATTTAGAAGGAAGCAGGAAAGTTTATAACAACTACATAAATAAAGAAAACAGA
>JAOAEI010000113.1 GCA_026416875.1 Caloramator sp. | reverse complement strand
AAAAACGGTTTTACAAGAGATTATTTAAAAAATTATAATATAGATTCTAATATGATTATATTTGAAATAACCGAAAGGACAGCAATAGATGATTATAAATCCTTCAGGGAGGTTTTAGACCATTACGTAAAACAGGGATATAAGATTGCAATCGATGATACAGGAGCTGGGTATTCCGGAATAAAGCTAATAACCGAAACAAAACCTCAGTTTTTAAAGCTTGATATGGACCTTATAAGGGATATAGATAAGGATAGTTTTAAGCAGGCTGTATGTAGAAACTTTGCTAATTTATGCAAATTAACAAATATGAAGCTTATAGCCGAGGGTGTTGAAACAAAGGATGAACTTATAACTTTAATCAACCTAGGTATTGAATACGTTCAAGGATATTTAATATCAAGGCCATCTGAGACAATTCGAGATATCCCACTAGAAATAAAAGAATTTATAAGGAAGCAGATAACTGAAAAAAATAAGAATATTTTTTACACCTCGAAGACCTTTCCAATTGGTAAGATTGCAAGGTTTGATGAACCTATTACTAAGGATATGAAATGCCATAAGGTTAAAGAGATGTTCAATAATTCCTTATGCCATGGTCTTGTTGTAGTCCAAAATAATATTCCAATAGGTCTTGTAATGAAAAACAGGATAAACACCTTATTATCTTCAATATACGGCAACGCTTTATATTTAAACAAAAGCGTTGAGCATATAATGGATAGAAATCCATTGATAGTCGATTATAATGTGCCTATTGCAGAAGTGACACATCTTGCTATGTCACGCCATGAGGATAAGCTATATGATTATGTTATAGTAAAAAAGGATGAAGAATACTATGGCATTGTCAGTATAAGAAGATTATTAGAATGCACTATGGACCTTGAACTTAACTATGCAAGGCATACAAATCCACTTACGGGACTTCCAGGCAATATCTTGATTGAGAATACCTTGTCAGATGTTATATCGAAGGGTAAAAAGGTATCCATATTATATTTTGATATAAATAATTTCAAAGCCTATAACGACACTTATGGGTTTGAAAATGGGGATAGGATTATCAAATTAACTTCCAATATAATAATGAATTTTCTTAGTTTGTATTTAAAGGATAATTACTTTTTAGGACATATAGGGGGAGACGATTATATTGCCATAATTGAAGAGGATGATCATGAGTTTATAAAAAAGATATGTATGGCAATAGCAGAAGAATTTGATGAGCAGATAAAAGGATTTTATACCCTTGAAGATATAAATAAAGGTTATGTTATATCCCAAAACAGGCAGGGTGAGCTTCAAAAATTTAATTTGATTTCACTGTGTATTGCAGGATTAATATGCGATTCTAAAGAATTAAAAACTCCTCATATGGCTGCGAATATACTTAGTAAAATTAAAATTGAATGTAAATCAAATTGTAAATTAATTAATAAAAGTGGAATTAAAATCGAATTTTTTTAACAAAATAAAAATATGAAGGCTTAATTAACATAGATTTAACATAAACTTGATAGTTTTTAACAATTCTGAGTTGTAAAATTAAACTGCAAAAGCAAATGGAAAGGGGATAATTTTATGAAAAGAATATTATCAGCTCTATTAATAGCTGCTACTGCATTATCATTTTCAGCTTGTGCAAAACAAGAAAAATTAGCTGGAACTATAAAGATAGATGGTTCAAGCACAGTTTATCCTATAACTCAGGCGGTTGCAGAGGAGTTTAATAAGCAAAATCCAGATGTTAATATAACAGTTGGTATTTCAGGAACAGGCGGAGGATTTAAGAAGTTTGTTGTTGGAGAAACTGATATAAACGATGCTTCAAGAAAGGTTAAAGATGAAGAACTAGAAAAGGCAAAGGCTAATGGAATTGAAATGATGGAACTTGAAGTTGCATATGATGGAATTGCTGTAGTTGTAAATAAGGATAATAATTGGGTTGATGATATAACAACAGAAGAGCTAAAGATGATTTGGGATAAGGATTCAAAGGTAGTTTACTGGAGCGATGTAAGACCTGAATGGCCAAAGGAAAAGATAAAGCTTTATGGACCAGGAACAGATTCAGGAACCTTTGATTATTTTACTGCTGAAATCAACGGCGAAGAAAAGAGAATAAGAACAGACTATACAGCAAGTGAAGATGACAATGTTTTAGTTCAAGGTGTTGCTGGCGATAAGTATGCTATGGGATTCTTTGGACATTCATACTACGAAGAAAATAAGGATAATTTAAAGGCTTTAAAAATTAATGGTGTAGAGCCAACAACTGAAAATATAAGAAATGGAAGCTACAAGCCACTTTCAAGACCACTATTCATATATGTTAATACAAAGTCGCTAGAAAGACCGGAGCTAAAGGCGTTTGTAAAATTCTATCTTGAAAAGGCCAAGGATCTAGTAGAACAAGTAGGATATGTTCCATTAGAGGATGCAAAGTATCAAGAACAGTTGAACAAAATAAAGTAATTTAAGGCACCTTTAATGGGTGCCTATACCCATTTTAAGAAGGGGGAGCAGGATGAAAAAAATAGTATTTGAGAGCAAAGAAAGAATTAAGAAAAACGAAGAAGTAATAAAAAAGTTACTAACGGTTTTGGGATTTATCTCAATTTTTACTACCGTTGGGATTATTTTTTCTCTTTTTGAGGAAACATTTTTGTTTTTTAGAAGGGTGTCTATAGTTGAGTTTCTAACAGGTAGGGAGTGGACACCCCTTTTTGAACCCCCAAAATTTGGTGTTTTACCTCTTGTTGCAGGAACTTTTTTAATAGTTATTATTTCTAGTATAATTTCCATTCCAATAGGACTTGGTAGTGCTATTTATTTAAGTGAATATGCACCTAAAAAGGTAAGAAAAGTATTAAAACCAACCTTAGAGATACTTGCGGGAATTCCATCCATTGTTTATGGATATTTTGCATTAACAGCCATAACCCCAATAATCAAGACAATTTTCCCAGAAACAAGCGTTTATAATGCATTGAGTGCAGGAATTGCTGTAGGAATAATGACTGTTCCTTTAGTTTCGTCATTAAGTGAGGATGCCATGATGGCGGTTCCAGATTCTTTAAGACTTGGCGCTTATGCACTTGGTGCAACAAGATATGAAGTTTCAAAGGACATAGTAGTTCCAACTGCCTTTCCAACTATCGTTGCTTCATTTATTCTTGCCATTTCGAGGGCGGTTGGTGAAACAATGATAGTTGCTATGGCAGCAGGTTCAACACCAAAATTGACTTTTAATCCTCTAGAGAGCATACAAACCATGACGGGATATATCGTTCAAATAAGCATGGGAGATGTCCCATATGGTTCAATTGGTTATAGAACTTTGTTTGCCGTAGGTAGCTTGTTGTTTTTAATAACTTTTACTTTAAATTTGATTTCAAGGTATGTTATGAGAAGATATAGGAGGGCATATTGATGAAGGAACAGGATATTACAAAAAGGAGAAAGATCAAAAATAAAATATTTCATGCCTTGATATTTTTATGCACTTTATTTGGTATATTTATTTTAAGTGTTCTTCTTTTTAGTATATTGTCAAAGGGATTAAAATGGTTATCCATTGATTTTATAACTAACTTCCCATCTAGATTCCCGAAAAAAGCGGGTATTTATCCTGCCCTTTTAGGAAGTTTGTGGCTTATTATTTTAACTGCCCTTATTTCATTTCCGGTTGGAATAGGAACGGCACTGTATTTGGAGGAGTATGCTAAAGATACTAAATTAACAGAGTTTATTAAATTAAATATTGCAAATTTAGCTGGCGTTCCAGCTATTATATATGGTATGCTTGGACTTGCTGTTTTTGTTAGAATGCTTGGGCTTGGAAGAAGCATATTATCTGGTGCCCTTACTATGTCTTTATTGATACTTCCAACTATAATTATTTCTTCACAAGAGGCGTTAAGGAGCGTTCCAGAATCCTTGAAACAAGCTTCCTATGCCCTTGGAACAACAAAATGGCAGACGATAACTGGGGTAACACTACCCTATGCCCTCCCAGGAATTTTAACAGGAACCATCCTAGGAATTTCTAGAGCTTTAGGTGAAGCAGCACCGTTGATTGTCGTAGGAGCTCTTGCCTATGTTTCCTTTGTTCCTAAAACCCCCTTTGATCAGTTTACTGTTTTACCTATACAGATTTTTAACTGGTCAAGTATGCCTAAAAAGGAATTTCAAAATGTTGCAGCTGCAGGAATTATAGTGCTTTTATTTATTCTTCTTGGAATAAATTCCATTGCAATTCTTTTAAGAAATAAGTATCAAATTAGAATGAAGGACTAAAGGAGGATACTATGGATAGTGTAATCAGAGTAGAAAACTTAAATTTTTATTATGGTAATTTTCTTGCATTAAAGGATATCAATATGGAAATATTTAAAAACAATATAACTGCATTTATAGGACCATCAGGTTGTGGAAAATCCACATTTTTAAGAAC
>JAOAEI010000112.1 GCA_026416875.1 Caloramator sp. | reverse complement strand
CCAACAGCCTTTGCAGCACCAGTTGTTGTTGGTATTATTGATTGTGCTGCTGCTCTTGCTCTTCTTAAATCCTTATGTGGTAGGTCTAATATTCTTTGATCGTTTGTATATGAGTGAACAGTTGTCATTAATCCCTTGATTATACCAAACTTTTCATGAAGAACCTTTGCAAATGGAGCTAAGCAGTTTGTTGTGCAGGAAGCATTTGATATAATGTGGTGATTTGCAGGGTCATAATCCTTTTCGTTAACACCCATTACTATTGTTATATCTTCATCTGTAGCTGGAGCTGTAATAACTACCTTCTTTGCACCTGCTTCAATGTGAGCCATTGCCTTTTCCTTCTTTGTAAATAAACCAGTTGATTCTATTACTATATCTACTCCAAGGTCCTTCCATGGTAAATTCTTTGGATCCTTTTCTGCATAAATTTTGATTTCCTTACCATTTACAACAATGGCATTTTCCTTTGCTTCAACAGTGCCTTCAAACTTTCCATAAAGTGAATCATACTTTAAAAGATGAGCAAGTGTTGGTGCATCTGTTAAATCGTTTATTGCTACTATTTCTACGTCCTTATTTAGTCTTGTTTGAGCGATTTTAAATACGTTTCTTCCTATTCTTCCAAAACCATTAATAGCAACTTTAATTGTCATAATATCCCTCCTAAATATGTAAAATTTTATTTTTATTTTAAGTAAAAGATTAAACTTTTACTTGATTTGCAATATATTAATAATCTCATTAGCAGCAGCTTCATCTGTAACAAGAACCATATTAGGATTATTTACTTTGGTGGCTACTATTGCCTCAGCTTTATTTTTACCTCCTGCAATTGCTACCACATTCTTAATGTTTTTCACATCGTAAAAATTTATACCGATAGAAGGTGTTCTAAAAATTGCTTCACCGGATTTATTAAAATAATACCCAAAAGCTTCCGCAACTGCACCTTTGCTTATAAGTTCATTTATTTGTTGAGGTGACATTCCTCTTCTTTTAGACATTTCATCGGCTCTTCCTATACCAAAGATTAATAAATCAGATTTTGATAGTATTTCTAATATTTCTTTTACTTCTGGTTCATTCGCAATCGTTTCTAATGTTTCAGAACTAATGTTGTCTGGCACATGCAAAAGCCTATAATTTGCGCTTATTTTTTTAGCTAAATTTGCAGTTAAAGTATTTGCCTGTATCTCAACATCTCTTCCGATTCCACCTCTTGCTGGAAGAACTAAAACATCTTTTGTGCTAATCCTTGGAAAATTTTCCACAACTTGAGCAACTGAAGTCCCACCAGTTAAAGATATAATGGAACCTTCGTGTAATATCTCCTTTACATAATTAGCACATGCCCTACCCATTTCCTTTAAAACCGTTTTATCCTTTTCACTATCACCAGGAACTATAATCACTCTCTTAATTTTTAGTAATTTTTGTACCTTTTCCTCTAAATGTTTATAATCATTTAATACATAGATAATTTCCTTAAGTTCATCAAGTATCTTCTCTCCGTCTTTAGTAAGAACCATTCCTATAGGATTCACTTCAACTAATCCTTGATTTTTTAAAAACTCTACTTCGGTTCTTATAATTCTTTCACCTAAATTAAGTTCCTGCGATAAAGATCTTCTTCCTACAGGCTGATTGTAATATATATTTTTTAATATTTCATATCTTTTTTTCAAAAGCTCTATCATTTCAGGAATTATCTTTTGTTGTATTGCCAGGACTTTTTTCAAGAAAAAATCACTCCTCAGGTGCTTTAAATACGGGACCTAATTTGTCCCTATGTTGTTAATTTTGTCCCTCTTTCTAAATCAAATATATCATTTTTACTTATTTTTTTCAATAGCCTATTTAACATTTTTATCTAATTTTCTTAAATTTGAAGGTAAAATATCCATTTCCTCCCTATATTTTGTTACTGTTCTTCTTGATACCTTAATGCCTTTTTCCATTAACAAATTTGATATTTGAAGGTCTGAATAGGGCTTTTTCTTATCCTCATTTGTTATTAAATCTTTTATAAGTCGCTTTATATGCTCTACAGATACCCTCTCATCTTCTTGAGCAAATCCCCTTGATAGAAGATTTTTAACTAGCATTATTCCCTTTGGTGTTTGGACATATTTATTGTTAACAGTTCTACTTACTGTAGATTCATGTAAATTAGTAACCTTTGCTATATCACTAAGATATATAGTTTTTTTCGTGCCATTTTTAAATAAATACTCTTTCTGTTCATTTGCTATAAATAAAAATATTTTTTCGAGGGTATTTTTCCTGTTTTCAATTGCTTTTATTAACGCAAATGCCCTTTTAAACTTATCTCTAACGAACTCTTTTTCAAAATTATCTCCTTTTGATAATAGCTCCAAATACATTTTATTTATTTTAAGCTTAGGTATTCTTTTATCCATTATTTCTATCTTTATTTCATCAGTAATATTATCGAATAGAATTAAAGCATCTGGAAAGACGTATTGCAGATTGCTACCTTTATAAATTAAGCCAGGCTTTGGATTTAATTTTTTAATTATGTTAATATAATTAAATATTTTTTCTTTTGTTAATCCCAGCGATTTCGAAAGTTTTGTATAGTTTAAACTTGCAACATCCTCTAAATGTTCTTCTATTATTTTAATGAGCATATCATCTGCAAGGCCTTTATTTATTAATTGTAATTTTAAGCATTCCTTTAAATCCCTAGCGCAGACACCATAAGGTTCAAAGGTCTGAATAATTCTAACCAATTCTTCTACTTCCTCTATCCTTACCTTAAGTTCCTTTGACAACTCCTCGATAGAAAAGAGAAGATAACCAGCTTCATCTAAATTATCAATTATATATTTCCCAATTTTATATTTTTTATTATCAAGTTTTGAAAGTCTCAGCTGTTCAAGTAAAACTTCCCTAAGATTAAGTTCCTTAGTTTCAATAATTTCTTTATCATTAGTTTCATCATTTATTTCTTGGTAACACATGTTTTCATCTTGATGTAAAAATTTTATAAAATTTATATATTCATCCTCATCTACATCTAAAACAGGATTTCCTTCAACTTCTTCGTAAACATATCTTTCAAGGTCTAATGTATTCATTTGTAAAACTTTCAAAGATAGATTCATATCCTGAGTTAATATTAGCCTATTTTCCATTTTTATGTTCAAATCAAATTGCAACATATTCTTCCCTCACTGTAAAAAATATTCTAAATTTATTATACAAAAAAATAAACAGGCATTGTAGCCTGTTTATCTTTCACCTTTTGTATATGGAATACCATCTGCTGCTGGAGGAGTAGTTTTTCCAACAAATCCTGCAAGCATAAGCATAGTTAAAAGATATGGGAATGAGTAGTAAACTTCATCTGGAACCTTCCAACCAAATCCCTGTGCAACTATTCTAAATGCTTCAGCAAAGCCAAATAACAAGCTAGCTGCAAGAGCTCCAAAAGGCTTCCAATTTCCAAATATCATTGCCGCTAGTGCAATAAAACCTTTACCACTTACCATACCTTCTCTAAATAGGTTTGTAGCACCGAGGGATAGGGCTGCTCCTCCTAATCCTGCAAATGCTCCTGATAATAGAACGCATAAATATCTCATTTTATAAACATTAATACCTAAAGTATCTGATGCCTTTGGATGCTCACCTACTGATCTAATTCTAAGTCCTAGTGGTGTATAGTATAGCATTAAATGAAGAACTAATGCTAAACCAAAGGCAATGAAAACAAACCAGTTAAGTTCAGCTAAAAGATTGCCTATTAGGGGAATACCCTTAAAGAATTCCTTTGGATAGCTAAGTTGTGTAACACCATCAGTTTGACCATCTCTTGCAAATATTTTAAAGAGTAAGAAACTCATTAAAGCTGCTGAAAATATATTAATTGAGACACCGGATATTGTTTGGTCAGCTCTAAGATTAATACTTAATACAGCATGTATCAAAGCAATTGCCATGCCGGCTAAAATTGCAAATAATACTCCTACCCAAGCATTATTTGTAAGGAATGATCCTAAAACTCCAAAAAATGCTCCAGCTATCATTATACCTTCAAGTCCTATATTTACAACGCCTGATCTTTCTGAAATCACGCCGCCCAAAGCCGCAAAAATTATAGGAGTTGCCAATCTTAATGTAGCTGCAATTAATGAGACGAATAGGGAGATCGTTATGCTATGCATTCTTGATTGCCTCCTTTTTCTTCTTTTCTTTCAACCACTTGTATATATAATCAGCAGCTACAAATATAATTATTATACCCTGGATTATATATACAATCTGCTTTGGTATTCTAAACTTTTGAAGTATTCTCGCACTTGAGTTCAAGCCACCAAATAATAGGGATGAGAATAATACCCCAATTGGATGGCTTTTTGCAAGTAGTGCTACAGCAATTCCATCGAATCCATAATTAGTAAATCCAACAAGCTGATGGGCTTTATGGATAGTTCCTGCTACGTGAGCAGCTCCACCTAACCCTGCAATGG
>JAOAEI010000111.1 GCA_026416875.1 Caloramator sp. | reverse complement strand
GCCCGATGCTAAAATCACAATAGAAACCATAAAATCATCTCCATTTTTCAAAAATGCCCATCTTTACTGATGAAATTGCAAATTCATATTGGACTAAATTGAATACCTTTTTTGCTAAGGCCTTTTTTTGTTCATCATCTACCTTGTTTATGATAACTATTTTTCTTGTGCCCTCAGGTGCACCCTTAAAAAGGCCCTCCTCTGATGTAATAAGTTTTGCAATTTTATCTTCATCCACAAGGTCTCCAGGCTTTGATCCTGTAACGGTGCAGAACCTTTCAATTCTAAATACATTCTCTTCGTTTATTGTTTTATAAAGGGAGTCTATTCCTATAACTCCTATTACAAAGCCCGAAAAGGAAGGAATTACAGGCTCGTGCTTTTCGGGTGCCTTTATAGGAAGCCCCCTTGAGCCATCTCCCTCTATAAGGATAAGATGAAAATAATCCTTTAGAGCCTTTATTTTTTCCTCCTCAAGGCCTATTATTTTATTTTCTTCATTTACTCCATTTCCGATTACAGTTATTCCGTCCATCTTCTTAAAGGGAAAATCTACATAATTATAATAATAGTCAAATTGTTCCTTTAATGGATAATATATTTTCGTAGTCGTTGTAACTAAAACTTTACTCTGCCTTTTTTCTTCTGCCATTTTAAACATAAGGCTAGTTTTTCCGCCAGCTCCAACTAATGTTACAACATCGTTTTTTATATCAAGCTTTTTAACTATATCCATGCTAATCCCTGCTTTTTAAGAAAGTTTTTAGAATATCAACCTGGTAATTTTCCTTAACTTTTTTTAAAAGTTTAATTCCCTCTGTGCAGTAATATTCTATGTCCTCCTTAAAATAATCCTCAAATTCCCTTCTTATTCTTTCGTTATACTCCATAGCATTTTTAATCTCTGCCTTTATTCTTAAAAGTATCCCATTTTCATAGGGGCTCTTTAGCTTTTGGGCAAAGGCATCTGCCCTTTTAAGGTGTTCTTTTGCAATTTTTATTTTACCTTCCTTAATTAGTGCTAAAGATAAATAGCCTTCTGCAACAGCCCTTAACCAATATGCATCGATTTTTTCATATATTTCAACAGCCCTCGTTAAATAGTCCTTTGCTTTAAGATAATCCCCCATCTCATAGGAGGCATGTCCTGCACTTGTTAAAAATACCGTAAGACCCATTTTTATCTGCGACCTTAAACACATCTCAATTGCTTGGTTGTAGTATTTTAAAGCTCCTTTAAAATCAACGTTCAGCCTTTTTATATTTCCTAAATAATTTAAAGCAGCAGCGATATTTAAAACCTGACTTCCATCATTATTAAGCCCTTCTAATATCATAAGGGAGTGTTTAAGGGAGTCTTCTGCCCTTTCAAACCTTTCATGCATTATATAATTTAATCCCTTTAGCCTTAAAAGAACTGCAATTTCTTTTTTGTTTTTAAGTTTAGTAGCAATTTTAAAGGATTCATCGATATATTCTCCCATAGCTTCTACATCGTGAACCTGTATTGCATAGTTTATCATCTGCCTTAGGGACTTTAAGAGCATATCATCATCCTTAAGATGCCTTGAAATTTCTATTGCCCTTTTAATAAAACTTGTCCCCTTTGTATATTCTCCCTCCCAAATGAAATATCTTCCCTTAAGGTAGCAGAATAATAGGGAAAGCCTTGTATATTCCTCATCAGAAGACTTTATTTTTTCAAGGTCCTCCTCTATTTCATCCAAATTTTTAAATATCGTCTTTTGGCCTTCTCTGTCAAAGTATTTTATATCGCTTCCCTCTGGGAAAAGTTCATTTGTGTAGTTTAAATATTCGCATAGGTTTTTGAGCTTGTATTTTACCGCCTTTAATCTTTCTCCTGCGCCTTCAAAGTGGTAAATCAGTCCTTCATAATAGTAGGCATCCCTCTTGTCTCCCTTTAAATTGCCTTCAATCAAGTTTGCTATTTTAAGGTGAAGGACTCTCTTTTTTGCCTCCGACTGATTTTCATAAACAAAGTCCCTCAGCTTTTGGTGGGTAAACTTATAAAATATATCTTCTTTTTTTGATTCAATTAGGATAAATTTATCTATAAGTTCATCTAATATTTCAATTAGTTCATCATCCTGCATATTGGATAAAAGCTTTATATATTCATAGGGTGCCTCGTCGTAAAACATGGATATTATATCCAACATCCTTTGAGCTTCCTTAGATATCCCTAAAAATCTCGTATTGAGTATTTCCTTTAATTTTATATTAAAGCTGTCTAAATTTTTTCCGTTCTTTAAAAGGTTTACATATTCGACAATAAAAAATGTGTTGCCCTCTGTTTCAATATATATGTTTTGCAAAAGATCATCTGGGACTTCCTTTGAAAGGGCCTTTAGGACAAAACTTTTGGTATCTTCCTTGTTAAATCTTAAAAGCTCAAGTTTTTCTATCCTGTCATACTTTACAAGTTCAGAATAGAAGTTGTTTACCTTTTTGTCATATCTTGCAGTTAGAATAAAGGAAAGATTTTTTCTATCAAGGGTTAATAGCTTTTTTAATATCGATAGGCTAATATTGTCCATCCAGTGAAGGTCTTCAAATATAATAAGTATTTTTTGTTTGTTTGATAGGTTTAAAATTATGCTTATAATTATTTCTTCAATAAGCTTGTATTTATTGGTATCGTAGTTTATAACTTCGTCGATTTGAAAGACTTTTTCTAAAGATGGGAAAAAGGATGATAGAGCTATTTTCCAAGACTTTGGGATGTCCTCCCTTTTAAGTTCTTCATCAAGTAAATTTAAAATATCACCCCAAGGCTTTAATATATAGCTCTCCTCTGCCGCATAGCAGTTTGCCTTTATAATTTTACAGCCTTTAAAGGAGTCTAAAAATTCTTCAATAAGCCTTGTTTTTCCTATTCCAGCTTCGCCAACTACTAGTATATTTTTAAAAATTAAGCCATCATTAAACCTTGAAAAGTTTTGTAATAGTTTTGAATATTCTAAATCTCTTCCGTAAAAAAATTTTTTCTGCTCTTCTTTTCTTTCCAATATTATTTTTTCATAAAGATTTTTGGTTTTTGCATCAGGATTTATTCCAAGCTCCTTATAGAGCTTTTCCTGAAAACTTTTGTAAAGCTCAACAGCCTTATTTATCTCACCGCTTTTTGAATAAATCTGCATCAAAAGCCTTATAGCTCTTTCATCGAATTCATCTACAATAAGTATTCTTTTAGCATAGTCCTTTGCTTCGTTGATTTTATGTTCCTTTAAAAGTAAGTTTATTTTGTTATACAGCCTTTTTTTATATATTTCCTTTAGCTCCTCCCTTTTTTGCATTACAAATTCTTCAAAAGGCTCGCAGTCCTTTATGCAAAACCCTTCTAAAAAATCACCTTTATATTCTTCTATAGAATCGCTGTTTAAAAAATTTACAACATCGCAATTTATTAAAATTTCAGGGTTTAAAGTAAGGTTTGATTTGCCGTGGGCTATAAATATATCTATGTTAAATGCCTTTTTGACAGAGTATAGTGCGTTTCTTAAATTTTTTCTACCCATCTCCTCGTCCTGATCAGCCCAAAAAAGGCTAATTAGCTCCTCCCTTGATGCATCTTTTTTTAGAAGCATGTAGTAGAAAAGAGCCTCAGCCTTTTTAAATGAAAATATTATCGTTTTATCATTAAAAGTAACTAAAGGACTTCCAAACAGTTTAACCCTCACCATCATAACCCCTCTTAATAAAATTGACATTTGATTAACTTATTTATTATTATACACTTTTTTTAGTAAAAAGAATATGATTTGTCTAAAATAAAGCATTTACCCCCATATTCGTCTAATATGGGGGCTTAAATGTTTTTTATTTAAAATTTTTCAAATAAACCGATGCAGATCTATTCATTTCCTTTGCAAAGTCGGAGGCATATTTTCTGTTATGAATTGCTTTAATCTCTTCTATTACGTCTTTTCCTTTTAAACCTGCCTTTTTAAACCTTCTTTCATGCATTTTTATATGTTCTTCCTTTGTCAGCCTTTTGTATTTATTTTCAAACACTAAAAACTCCTTATCAAACCTTACTGGCTTTTTTCTATTTTTCTGAGCTTCAGTCGGATACCCATACACAACCATTGCAGCAGGGATAGCAAAATCAGGAAGTTCAAGTATTTTTCTAACCTCTTCGCAGTTTTCTAAAATATCGCCAATATAGCAGGAGCCTATTCCAAAGGATTCTGCTGCAATGACTGTATTTTGAGCTGCGATTATGGCATCGGCACAGGCAAGGAGTATATCTCCTTCTCCTGGTTTTCTTGGGCTGCACTGTGCATAGCTGTAGGCATCATACCACCTTTGATAATCCGCAAGAAATATTAAAACTAAAGGTGCCTTTGCAATAAAGGGCTGGTTATCACATAATACTGAAAGCTTCTCCTTTAATTCACTATTTGTAATTTCGATTATGCTGTAGAGCATCATGGCACCTGCAGTTGGTGCTTCAAAGGCTGCATTTAATATTTCTTCTTTTATTTCATCTGGAATTTTTCTATCCTCAAAAATTCTTACAGACTTTCTATTTTTCAAAAGCTTTATTACATCGTTCATAGTTATCCCCCCCAAATTATATCGAGTAGGAGCTGAATAATTATTTTATTCAGCGTCCTCTCACACCACCGCACATACCGGCCTGGTATACGGCGGT
>JAOAEI010000110.1 GCA_026416875.1 Caloramator sp. | reverse complement strand
TGCTTGATGTATTATATGAGTGATAATCCCTTCAATCAGGTCAATGTCATTTCTACGAGGCCGCTTTGTTCCAACAGTTAGTTGAAAAATACTTCGGTGATAATCCCTTCAATCAGGTCAATGTCATTTCTACGCCGCCAAGGCAGCGGCGGCACAAAAAGCTGCCAAAGAAGTGATAATCCCTTCAATCAGGTCAATGTCATTTCTACTGCCATCAAATATTTCCGGTGAGGTTATTAGTGTACTAAATGCTGTGATAATCCCTTCAATCAGGTCAATGTCATTTCTACGGCACCCCACGGGAGGCACTGAAAAATCTGGGCCGAGAATGTGGTATTTGAAAACCTGTTTAAAATCACTTTTTTTAGTTGCTAAAATAAGTTTTATTCATGGATTGTATAGCAAAAAATTACCTTTAAAGTTTTGAATTATCTATGCTTTATTGTTTTTCAAAAAACCCCCTATGTATAAAATTGTTTTGGGGGTTTTTTGATAGGTTCAGCTTAAGTTTATTATAACAAATAATTCAAATAAATTCCATATATTACTATAACAAAAATTCACTTTTCAAAATTTTTGTTTCCTTTCTCTAATATCTTTTTGATTTGAGAATTATAATATATCGTATCTTTATATTTTTCTTCAATTTGCAAAGCATATTCATAGGCAGAAGGTGCATCGTATAACAGCATAGCCAATGTATATAAGGCTTCTGCTCTATAACAACCTGTAGTATATTTATTTACATACTCATTATAATAATAAACAGCCTTTTCTTTATTAAGATATTTGTAAGAAGAAGCCAAGAAGAACAAAATGTGCTCTTTTAAGTAATTATCATTTTTCATACTATTTGCAATTTCAAAATATTCTGCTGCCTTTTTATAATTTCTTTCCCTAAACAATTTTAATCCCTGCTTATAAAAATAACTTGAGTCAACTTTTTCATACTCTTTTTGTATTAAATTATAAACCATCAGTTCCTTTGCGTTTAAAGCTCTTAAATCTATTTGTTCCTTTACTTTTTCAAATTGATAATAGTCCCCTTCTAAGTAGTTTTTTAATAACTCGTAAAAATTATCGTTAATGTAATAAACATATTTTGTTTGTATTTTATTAACCTCTTTAGTTTTGAAACCTTTTAAAAACAGCGTAAAAAATGCTAATAATGCTAATAAACATAGGGCTGCATTTTCATAGAACCTTTTAGTTTTATAATAACTATCCAATTCCTTATACATCTCTTTAGTAAATTCATTTAAGGGATATATTTCATCTATCTCTTTTAACAAATTTTTGCAGTCATCTATTCTTCTTTGCTTTAGATAAGCCATCGCAAGAAGCTTTTGCCCATCATAGGTTAAAAATCCCCTTTGTCTGTATTCATCTAATATGTTTATTACCCTTTTAAAAGAACCTCCTTCAAATTCACTGAGAGCCAAATTAAAATCCTCTGCATATTTTTTAATTTCTTTAATATTCTCTACAATTTCTTTAGAGAGCTTATATAAGTTGTTTTTAGCATTGAGTTTTATCAATCCTAATGCTCTTTTAATTTCTCCAAAATACAAAAGTATCACTCCTGAAGCATGTAAAACTTCAGGAGTATATTCCCTTGCTTGTATAATATAATCAAAAATTTTTTGAGCCTTCTTCAATTCTCCCTTATTGGCATAATAAAAGCCTTTTTTCTCCAAATTCTGCAACACCTTAAACCCTCCGTTTTAAATATCGATAATAAAGTCCAAAATCTTCCCATCGATTAAATCTGCGTTTTCTTCATCTTCATTCTTTATATATTCCTTTAATTTGATAAGTAATTCAAAAAGCTCATTTTTTTGCTTTATATCATCCATTTGCTTTATCTTTTTCTCAGCAGCTTCAATTGTTATTTTATATTTCGATGCTAACCTTGACTTTTTCCATGAATCATCAATTACATCCATTCTTTCAACCACTTGATCTAAAGATAAGGTGCCCTGATTTTTTATCTCCAATTCCTTCGATATCCCATTGCTTTTTATTGTTGCAGTTATTTTAATATTTCCATTCAAATCGTAGGAAAACTCCACTATTATTGCCTCCATGCCAGCCTTATTTTCTGGTATTCCGCTTAAATAGAAGCTTCCTATAAAGGTTGCATCATCAACAAACAAGCAATCGTTATCAAGCGTCTGATAGGCTCTTATTTCAACTTCAGTTTGATTATCATAAAGGGTGTAAAACTCCTTTGATCTAGTCGTAGGAATAGTTGTATTTCTTTCGATTATCTTTGAAAAAACATCCTCAAAAAGTTGACCGTTTATTTCCTCTACACTTGCCACACCTAAATTGTATGGGCAAATATCCGTTATCATCAAACCCCTTTCCCCATCTATTTCGCCTGATTTAATTGCTGCTTGGATGGCTGCCCCTAATGCCACTGCCTCATCTGGATTTATCTCAGTTTTTATATCTTTACTTAACTTTTGCTTTACAAATCTTCTTACAAGCGGGATCCTTGTGGTCCCTCCTACCATAAGAACTTGATCTATATCATCATAGCTTAAATCCTTATCCTCCAATGCTTTATCTATTATATATCCTGACCTTTCAACCAAATCAAAAACCATCTCCTCAAATTCTTCCCTTGAAATGTTGAGTTTAAAATCTACTATATTGCCATTAATATATATATTTTCTATAACAATTAAAGCATTTTTCTCAAAGGATAGGGTCTTTTTAGCCTCTTCAGCTGCAGATTTTATTTTTGATATCGTCAGAAGGTCGTCCTCTTTTACATCAAAATTAATTCGTCTTTTCATCTCTTTAATGATAAACTCACACAATCTCTCGTCAAAATCCTTTCCTCCTAAAAATGGATCTCCATAGCTTGATATTACATCTATAACTCCATCAAATATCTCAAGAACAGTAACATCTAATGTTCCTCCTCCAAAGTCAAAAACAAGAACCTTTAAATTTTTATCTATATTTCTAAGGCCAAAAGCAAGGGCGGCTGCCGTTGGTTCGTTTATTAATCTTTCTACCTTTAATCCTGCAAGTTTTGCAGCGTTTAACGTTGCTTCTCTTTGGGTGTTGTTAAAATTGGCGGGGACTGTAATTACCGCTTCAGTAACTTCCTCATTTAAATATTTTTCTGCACATTCCTTTAAATGCCTGAGCATAATAGCAGATATTTCTTCAGGGAAATAGAATTTATCCCCCAATCTTATTTTTTCATCGGTTCCCATAAGCCTTTTAAATTCCATAGTTGTAAACTGTCGTCTTCCGATGAATTGATCCTTTGCATCCTGACCTACTACTATTTCACCATTGGTATCAATTCCGACATAGGACGGAATTATCCTCTCTCCCTTGTCATTTAATATAATCTGGGGTTTACCGTTTTTAAAACAAGCAATTTCGCAGGTTGAGGTTCCTAAGTCAATTCCAATTATGGCCATTTTATATCATCTCCTTTACTTGAAGTTATGACCTTTGCTTTTCTTAAAATTTTGCCGTTATAGATGAAACCCTTTTTTATAACATGAAGAATGGTTCCTTCTTCCCATTCATCGCTTCTTTCCGTCGCAATTATTTCATGCAGATAAGTATCAAACTTTTTATATTCGCTTTTTTCAATAATAACCCCAGCCTTTTTTAACTCATTTTCGAATTTATTAAGTATTTCTGATGCCTTATCCATTAAATATATGTTTTTTTCATCAATCTTTCCGCTTTTGACCAAAGCCATTATTATTCCATCAACGTAGTCATAGATGTATATGACAGCCTTTAACAAGTTAAGTTCGTTTTCCTTCAGACTCTCAAGGTTCTTAGAAAGGATGCCCAGTTCTTGGGTTATCCAGTCTATACCCTGAAGGCTTTTCTTTACAGCCCTTTCAATTATGTTTTTGCTTTCAAATGCTATTGCTACATCTTCATCAATATTTTCAAAGTCTTCATCAATTCCGCTAATGTCAATTTTTTTAATTTTTTTTATTTCATTCAAAAGATTCAAATTTCCACCTCCTAAAAAAATAAACTTGCACCGAAAGGATGCAAGTTTATTATAAAGCGCGCAATATTCATATTTTTTTGCACAATTATTCGTAAATATTTCTCCAAGCATGCAGGTTATCCACCATTTCCTGCCTCAGCCACTTTGGTTCTAATAAAACTGCCGATGGCCCCATTTCCCTCAACCAGCGTTTAAACATAGCAATGTCTGAAACCTTAGCCTTAATTTCTATGTAATCTTCAAAACTTTTTTGTTCCGTTATGTTTTTCCTTAATAAAAACCTTATGGCCCGCTCCTTTGCGTTTTTTTCATTATATACTCTAAGTTTAACATGGAGTATCCTTTTGCCAATTCCAAAACTTGTATAAAGATCATCTGCCATTTTTCTTGTTACACTATCTTCTTTGTTAATTTCGATTATATTGTCAAGATCTATTACAAAACATCTTCCTTTTCTTAAAGCCTCAATATACCATCTTCCTGTATCATCTTCGTATAAAATCCTACATGGGATTATGCTCATTTTTTTGCCTGACTTTAATTCCAAAACCATCCTGTTTTTGTTTTCTATAGCCCTATAAAATTCTTTTACTAATCCTTTATCAAAGGCATTTAAACTTATATTTTGTTTTTTAACCCTCCTTTCCGACAATTTATTAAACTTGTCATAGTATTC
>JAOAEI010000010.1 GCA_026416875.1 Caloramator sp. | reverse complement strand
TGAGGGGACAGAAGGGGTTGATAAGCTTGGGATAATAACAAGAAGGAGCACTAAGGATAACCCTTGGGCTGAAAAGGAATTTGGAGATAGATTCATCACTAAATTTAAAGAAGATGGTTCAGCAGAAATCTGGTTAGCCCAGGGAGATGAAAGGGTCCACTACTCTCCTTCTGAAATCGATTTATCGCCTAAATTTGTTTCTGCAACACTTGACGACCTTAACGTTATTTCTGCTGAAACCAATATCGCATTTGCTCTAAAGAATGACTTAATAGAAGATGTAACAGTTAAAGTTGAAGGCAAACCTGTTGCTCTTTCAAAAGTAGTTCCAGATAAAAACTTTCTAGTTTCAAATAATAAAGGAAGAAAGTTAATAATAACAACTAAAGAAAATCTTCCACTTGATAAAACGATTACAGTTGAGAAAAAGGGTTACGGCTCAATCATTGTAACATATGGCAAAATATTTAATTCTGACGAATTTGATAAATTGTATTATTATGACGGCAATGATCTTGGTGCTAATTATTCAAAGGAACAAACTGTATTTAAAGTTTGGGCTCCAACGGCATCCGAAGCAAGGCTTGTTGTTTATTCCAAATGGGATGATAAAAAGGGTTTAGAATTTCCAATGAAAAAGGAAGAAAAGGGAGTTTGGAGCTATATATTAAAGGGCGATCAGCATGGAACTATTTATACTTATAAAGTAAAGATAGGCAGCAAATGGAACGAGGCTGTTGACCCCTATGCCCGCTCTGTAACTGTTAATGGCGACAAAGGAGTAGTTTTAGACCTTTCAAGGACAAACCCTGAAAGGTGGGATCCAAACTTTAAGCCGCCTTTTAAAAATGCAGTAGATGCAATTATTTACGAGCTTCACGTTAGGGATTTATCCATTCATCCTTATAGCGGAATTAAAAACAAGGGCAAATTTTTAGGACTTGCTGAAACAGGAACCAAAGGACCAAATGGCACATTAACAGGCCTTGATCACATAAAAGATTTAGGTGTAACCCACGTTCAGCTTTTACCTATTTTCGATTTTGCCAGCATAGATGAAACATCAACTAAACCACAATTCAACTGGGGATATGACCCTAAGAACTACAATGCACCAGAAGGAAGCTACTCAACTGATCCATACGATCCTATTTCAAGAGTAAAGGAATTAAAAACAGTCATCCAGGCTTTACACGATAACGGTCTTAGGGTAATTATGGATGTTGTTTATAACCACATGTTTAGTGCAGATGCCTCAAACTTTAATAAACTCGTTCCAGGATACTTCTTTAGAACAGGGCATGATGGAAAGCTTACTAATGGATCAGGCTGCGGCAATGATACAGCATCTGAAAGAAAAATGATGAGAAAATTCATAATAGATTCTGTAACCTACTGGGCAAAGGAATATAACATAGATGGTTTTAGATTTGATCTTATGGGACTTCATGATGTTGAAACTATGAATGAAGTAAGGAAAGCTTTAGATAAAATTGATCCATCTATATTGATTATTGGCGAAGGTTGGAATTTAAACACTGCCCTTTCACCTGATGTAAAGGCAAACCAAAAGAATGCGTATAAAATGCCTAGAATTGCTCATTTCAATGACACAATAAGGGATGCCATCAAAGGAAGCGTATTTGATAAGACAGACGCTGGTTTTGTAAACGGAAAGGATTATGTCGAATTTAAAGTAAAGTCCGGCATCGTAGGAGGAATAGAATATTCAGGTCAAATATACACCTGGGGACGAATAGAACCAGATCAATCTGTTGTATACTGCGAAGCCCATGATAATAATACTTTATACGATAAATTAAAGTTTACAAATCCTTATGCAACTGAGGAAGAGATTAAAGCTATGCATAAGCTCTCCGGTGCAATAGTTTTGACTTCTCAGGGAATACCATTCCTACACGCTGGACAAGAGTTTATGAGGACAAAGCAGGGCAACGAAAACAGCTATAATGCCAGCGATGAGATAAATAGACTAGATTGGGAAAGAAAAGCTAAATATTCTGATGTTGTTGAATATTATAAAGGCCTTATTAAACTTAGAAAAGAACATCCTGCCTTTAGAATGACAACTGCTGACATGATAAAAAGACATTTGGAATTTTTAAATACTCCAAAGAACGTGATTGCTTATGTTTTAAAGGATAAAGCCAACGGGGATGAATGGGAAAATATAGTAGTTGCCTTTAACGGCAATACATCTGAGCAGACGATCAAACTTCCCAAAAAAGGCAAATGGGCTGTAGTTGTGGATGAAAATAAGGCTGGATGTGAAGTTATTAAAACTATAAATGGCGATACTCTAAAGCTTCCAGCAAAATCTGCCTATGTGTTATACTACAAAGGATCTTCGTTTAATTTTGTTTACATCGCACTATTAATTGGGCTTATTGTGGGAATACTTGCATCAAGAAAATAAAAATTTAGGGACGGTTCATAAATTTATGAACCGTCCCTAAATTTTTTTGATAAAATATTATTAACCCCATCATAGTTTTGGAGGAATTTTTATGAATAACAGTATGAATATGAATAATAAAATTTTTAAAATCATTATGGATAACAAAAGGGAATTTGCTGAAAAAATCTTAAATATGCAGTATAAGTTTCAGCCAGAGCTTAAAGAAAAATACACTAAAGTGCAGCATGAAAAATGTTTAAATGATATAGTTTACCACCTTTCTTATCTTGCAGAGTCTATATATCTTGATAATGCTGATCTTTTTATCGATTATTCACTTTGGGCAAAAATTTTACTGCAAAATATAAAAATACCTACAGAACATCTCATTATAAATTTTGAATGTATTAAAGAATTTTTAAAGGATGTATTTAACCAAGATGAAGCATCAACAATAATCGATTATATATCATCTGGAATAAATATTTTAAAAAGTCCAATTCAATCAACAGAATCTTATATAAAACCGGACAACCCCTATTTTGAAATTGCTTCTAAATATCTAAATTTATTACTAAATGCAGAGAGAGCAAAGGCAAGCGAATATATCATGAAACTTGCAAATAGTAATATTAATATAAAGGATATCTACATCCTCATTTTTGAACCTTCTTTAAAAGAAATAGGACGTCTTTGGCAGATAAATAAAATAACAGTTGCACAAGAACACTACTTTACAGCTTCTACACAACTTATAATGTCACAACTTTACAACAAAATATTTACAACTGAAAAGATAGGATTAAAATTCGTTGGAGTTTGCATTGATGAAGAACTTCATGAAGTAGGTATTAGAATGGTTTCAGATATTTTAGAAATAGATGGTTGGGATACTTATTACCTTGGGGCAAATGTTCCAAAAAGCGATATTGTAAAATTTCTTTTAAGCCAAAAGCCCCATGCTGTTGGAATTAGCTCTACCATGACCTATAACCTCCATAAAGTCGCTGATATCATAGAAGAAATAAAAAACCATGATGAACTAAAGGATGTGAAAATTTTAGTTGGAGGATATGCATTTAACATAAATAAAAATCTTTATCAAAAAATCGGTGCAGACTATTATGCTGAAAATGCAGTTAAAACTTCTGAAATCCTAAATAAAAAATTCCTTGGTGGTGCATAAAATGAAGGATAAAATATACTTAACAGAACTTATATTGATAGCAGACGAAAATTGCAACGTTATTATGGTTTTATTTGATAGAAACCAAAACTTCAGATATAAAAACATAAAAGAAATAATAGACGTTCACAGCAAAGAAAATTTTGAATGTTTTTGGGACGCAATAATATACAAAGAACAAGCTACAGATTATCTTATAGGAATAAACATAGATGGAATATATTCAAGCTGCTTTTTTAGCGGAATAAAATGCGATAAAAATATACTAATATTAGTTTTAAATGATCTAAGTGAAAGCCTTTCTGAAGAACTCATGAAAATCAACAATGAACAGCTAAACGCCTTAAGGATGGCTATAAAAGAAATTAGCGAAAAAAATAAGACTACTATATCAAACGAACAGCAGCTCCTTAATGATATGATAAGTTTAAACAATGAACTTGTTAATATGCAAAGGGAACTTACTAAAAAAAATATTCAATTAAAGATTTTAAATGAAAAATTGCAAGAAATGTCAATTAAAGATCAATTAACAGGGCTTTTTAATAGAAGATATTTTTACAATAAAATCAAAGAAGAAATAACAAGGGCTAAGCGTGGAAATTATAAATTATCAATCATTTCAGTGGATTTAAATAATTTTAAAAAAGTAAACGACACATTAGGCCACAGTGAGGGCGATAGATTATTAAAGGAATTTGCAAGAATTGCACTTTCAAATACTCGTGCCGAAATAGACTCCGTATACAGATTTGGAGGAGATGAGTTTATCATCCTACTTGTTGATTGTGATTTTGAAGGAGCAAGAAAAATAGCAGAAAGGCTAAATGAAAGTATAAAAAAAGTTAATGATATTGTTTCACTTTCGTATGGCATTGTTGAACTGGATTTAACTACAGATATAAATATAGAAGATATATTAATCTTAGCCGATAAAAGAATGTATGAACACAAAAAGATTCAAAAAGGGGAAAGGTAATTTAAACCTTTCCTTTGTTTTATTCAAAAATAACCGCCGATTCGGTTTCCTTACACCATTTTGTAACAACGCAAAGCCCTAAGTTTCTAGGACAAAATCGGCAAATACAGTTTGCATCCTTTCCATCGCACTTTTTCGAAACAAAATATGGACATTTTTTGCAGTTACTATTTAAAGCCATACAATACCTCCTTTAGGGACGGTTCATTAATTTTATTAATTTTTTGTTTTTATTTTAATATTATTAATGAACCGTCCCTTTGTTACCTTTGTTAACTTATTTTAATATTTTTGACACAGATTTGCCATAATATAAGGGTAATATAATAATACAATAAAAAAAGAATTTAAAAAAGGAGGTGTTAATATTTGAAGAAGAAAATAGCATTATCTTTAGCAGTAGTAATTACTTTAACAAGCATTACATCCTTTGCCTTTGCTAAAAGCTTTGCTTTCAATGAAAAATTTACCAACAAATTAAATATACCAAAGCTTCAAGAAAATTGTTTTAAATTAAAACCATATGGTGAGTTTAGCAAGCAATTCAAGGAAAGATTTAATAATTTAACTTTAGATGAAAAGAAGGAGCTTATTCAAAAAAGAATAGAAAATAAAATTAATAATGCAGTTAAAGATGGAGTAATAACTCAAGATGAAGCTGATAAAATGCTAAACAACTTAAAAGAAAGTTTATCAAAATGGGATGGAAATACACCCTTTAAGTTTTAATTAAATTTAAAGGAAAAATATGATAATTTAAGTTTAGAAAAGAAAAAGGAAATATCCAAAAAACATTTTCAAGAAAAGTTAAATAATCTTGTTCAAAAAGGTAAAATAACTGAAGATGAAGCCAATAAACTTCTACAAGATTTTGAAGAAAAACTTAAAAATTGGGATGGAAAGACTCCTTTAAAGGGTGAATTTTTGAAAAAGTTTAAATCCCAGTTTTATCAGAAACAATTCAATAATTCAATCCAAACCCAATCCTTCTAATACAATCAAGGCTGCTTGGGTAAAAACTTAAGCAGCCTTGATTGTTTAGTATTTTTATTATATTGATTTGACGAAAGTAAGTTTTCCCCACTAATGGAATGACAGCATGATCATTAAGATAAATACCTTAGGGAGTTTACCTATTCTAATGAGCCGCTCCTTCCATAGTTTTGATATCCAAATGCCAGCAGTTGTTATTCTCTATCTTCTAAATTGGCTTGTTCATTTATACCATTTATATGCCATTTATATTTAAAATTATAAGCTTTTCAAAATTAATAAAATTAATGAACCGTCCCTAGTTAAACATTATTTCGCCGTAGGTGGGCATCGGCCAGTAGTTTCTGTCGAGGACCTTTTCCAAATCATCGATAAGTTCTCTTAATGCTTCCATTTGGGTAAATATATTGTCCTTTATAAAACAAGCCTTGTTGTAGGAATCATCCTCGAAGGATTCTGCCTGGCTAATAGAATTCCTAAGTTTATCGCACTCGCTATTTGCTCTTTTAAAAAGTTCATCTATCCTTCTAATTAAACTAAGCTGAACTTCAGCATCAAATCCCACGTTTTTTAGCTCATATGAAGTTTTAGCAAGATCCTTCATATATCTTGATACAGAAGGCACTATATTCTTAACAAATATCTCTACCATTGTCCTTGCCTCAATTAAAAGCTGCTTTATATATCCTTCAAGCATAACCTCATATCTTGAGTAGATTTCATTTTTATTTAGAACCTTATGCCTTTCAAACAAATCGATATTTTTACTGCTAATTAAATACTTTATAGCATCAACAGAACTTCTTAAATTTAAAAGTCCCCTTCTTTCCGCCTCCTCAACCCATTCTTTTGAATATCCGTCGCCATTAAAGATTATCCTTTTATGCTCCTTTACCGTTTCCCTTATAATATTTTTAGCTTCTTTAATTACATCCTTTGAATTTTGCAATCTATCTGCAAATTCCCCTAGTGTATCAGCTAAAATAGTATTTAATACCGTTACTGCATCTGATATCGACGCTGATGACGGCACCATTCTAAATTCAAATTTATTTCCAGTAAAGGCAAAGGGTGAAGTTCTGTTTCTATCTGTTGTATCCTTTTTAAGAACAGGCAAAGTTATAACTCCGGTTTCTAATTTTTCCCTACCTTTCGAGCTTATTATCTCTCCCTTTTCGATCTGTTCTAATATTTCCGTCAACTGTTCCCCTAAGAAAATAGAAACAATTGCCGGAGGTGCTTCATTTGCTCCTAATCTATGGTCGTTTCCAGGGTTTGAAGCTGAAATCCTTATAAGGTCCTGATACTCATCCACTCCCTTAATAACAGCCGCAAGGAAAAGCAAAAATTGAAGATTATCGTGGGGCGTTTTACCAGGGTCAAATAAGTTAATTCCATCGTTAGTCATTAAAGAAAAGTTTACATGCTTTCCAGAACCGTTAACCCCCTTAAAGGGCTTCTCATGTAAAAGGCAAACAAGCCCATGCCTATTAGCAACCTTTATTAAAGTTTCCATTATAATCTGATTATGATCTGCTGCAATGTTTGCGTTTGTAAATATTGGTGCAATTTCATACTGATTTGGTGCAACTTCCTTATGCTTTGTCCTTGCTGAAACTCCAACCTTCCAAAGCTCCTCATCTATTTCCTTCATAAAGGCTGCAACTTTTTCATTAATGCTGCCAAAATAATGGTCCTCAAGTTCCTGTCCCTTTGGTGGTTTTGAACCAATTAAAGTCCTACCTGCATAAACAAGGTCCTTTCTTCTTTTAAAAAGCTCCTTATCAATTAAAAAATATTCCTGCTCTGGTCCAACCATTGGAATTACCCTTGAAGATATGCAATTGCCTAAAATCCTTAACACCCTTATTGCTTCTTTAGATAAGGCCTCCATAGATCTTAAAAGAGGTGTCTTTTTATCAAGTGCATCTCCAGTATATGAACAAAAAGCTGTAGGAATGTATAGAACTGCTCCCCCTTCATCCTCTACTATAAATGCATATGATGTGCAGTCCCAGACAGTATAACCCCTTGCTTCAAAGGTAGTTCTAAGGCCTCCATTAGGAAAACTTGATGCGTCAGGTTCTCCCTTTATTAACTCTTTTCCTGAAAACTCAGTTATTGCCGTGCCTTCCTTTTTAGGTGATATAAATGACTCTAATTTGCCAGCTGTTCTTCCATTCATCGGCTGAAACCAGTGGGTAAAGTGGGTTGCTCCCTTTTCAATTGCCCAATCCTTCATAGCGTTTGCCACAACTTCTGCAACTTCGGGTTCTAATGGCACACCCTCATCGATGGTTTTTCTTAGCTTAACGTAGATGCTCTTGGGCAGCCTCTCCCTCATTACAACATCATTAAAGACGTTTATCCCAAAGGATTGTGTAATTTTTGACATGGCATCATCCTCCATTTATGAATTATTTATAAATATTTAAATTTATATTTCGTTATATTACAAAATAATTTACATAAAATACGCTTATGTTTAAAGCATTTTATAAAATTATGATAATACTATCATATGCAATTTTCAATATAAGGATTGTTAATTTTTTGAAAATTAAACCATAATAAAAAACGAGCTGCAAATTTGCAGCTCATCAAGATAATTTTATCTTTTTTCCAGTGCTTTTTGACTCAAACCTCTTTGGAATAGTTATAGTTAAAACTCCATCCTTATAATCTGCCCTTGCTTCGTCGGATTTAACCTCAGATGGGAGCGGGACGGTTCTTGTAAACTTTCCGTAGAACCTTTCGCTTCTTCTGATGTTTTCTTCTTTTAACTCGCTTGACCTTTTAACTTCACCAGTAATCCTTACAGAATCATCATAAACCGTTATGTCTATGTCATCCTTTGATATTCCAGGAATTTCAGCAACAACTTTTATCTCTTTTTCATCCTCTAAAACATCAACCCTCGGCCTTTCATAAAGTTCAAATACTTTAAATGCTTCATCAACATCCCTTCTTAATCTTTCAAGCTCATTGAAGGGACTAAATGGAATAAGATGCATATCATCACCCCCTTGTTTTTCTCAATATTATTTTTTTAAAAAACAAGGGAGTTTAAACTAGAATTATACAGCAACTTTGCCACTATGCCTTCCACATCTGTCACCAAAATACCCAATTACCTTATCTTCACATTTTATAACAGCAACTTCACAAAGGTTAGAACAGCCACTGCACTCGAAGCTTGCCGTTTCATACTTTACATCTGCAATTTCAAATCCCTTAAAATTCGTCCATTTGATTTGCCTTTCTGCAGCTAAAATCGCTGCGCCAATTGCCCCCATCATATTGTAATGCTTAGGGACAAAAACCTCACACCCTAAAGCCTCCTCAAAGGCCCTTTTCATTCCCTTATTTGCTGCAACTCCTCCTTGGAAAAATATTTTGCTTTTTATATCCTTGCCCTTTGCAACATTGTTAAGATAATTTCTAACAAGGGCCTCACAAAGTCCCCTTATTATATCCTCAACAGCAAAACCAAGCTGCTGTTTATGTATCATATCCGACTCTGCAAAAACAGCACATCTTCCTGCAATTCTTACAGGATTTTTAGACCTTAATGCATAGTCTCCAAACTCCTCTATAGGGATTTCAAGCCTTTCTGCCTGCCTATCCAAAAAAGAGCCAGTTCCTGCTGCACAAACGGTATTCATAGCAAAATCCGTAATCATTCCATTCTCTAATGTTATTATCTTTGAATCCTGTCCCCCTATTTCTATAATAGTTCTTACATCTTTATCTAAACTCAATGCAGCAACTGCATGGGAGGTTATTTCATTTTTAACAACATCAGCGCCGACTAAAAAGGCTGCTATATGCCTTCCGCTTCCTGTAGTTCCAACTCCTGCAATTTCATTAGTTTTTATTTTCTCTTTTATATACTTAAAACCTTCCTGAACTGCCTTAATAGGCCGCCCCTTTGTCCTAAGATAAACGCTTTCAACGACATTGTAATTCTCATCTATAACAACTATATCCGTGCTAACAGAACCTACATCAATTCCTAGATAATACATATCTCCTTCTCCTTTCCAAAAGGTCTATAAAGGCTTCAATTCTTGTTTGATATCCTGCCTCGCCGGTCATTTCATCTACAACTAGGCTTAAAATAGGGAAGTTTTTGTCCCTTGATATAGAGGGCAAAATGGATTTTGAGACTATCTCCGGCATACATCCTAATGGAAAAATTTGAATAGCTCCATCAAAGCCCTCCTCAGAAGATAAAACTGCCTCTCCAACACATTCCTGTCCATGCCCTCCAACTCCTAAAGGAAGATACTCCTTTGCAGCATCTCTAATCTTCTTTGCAGTGAGTCCAAAGGGACTTAAAATAACCGTATTGTAAACCCACCAGCTTGGACTTAATGTTCTTTTAATTGAAACTCCCATTTCCATCAGCTTATCCTCAATATATAGATTAGAAAAAGGCTCAATTATAGTGTAAATTTCTCCTATTATGGCAACCCTTACGGGTTTTTTTTCTCTGCTTATTTTAACTTCATCCATCTTTTTATGGTATTCCTTTAAAATTGATATTGCTTCCTTCGGATCATTTGTTTCTAAAAGTTTTTTCTTGCATTCATTTAAAAGGCCTTTACACTCTCCCTTATTTAATTCATATCCTGCCCTATCATGCGCCTTTGCTTCAAGTGCATCTATAAGCCCTATTATCCTGTAGGCATTTACAAGGGCCATGTATTTTTCCTTTTTAGGTTTTGGGCTTTGGGAGGATATCTTATTTATTCTTCTTTTTAATTCGTCAAATCCGATGTCAGATGGCAAATCCAATACAACAAAATCTAAATTTTTGCCTAATTTTTTTAATATTTTCATTTGAAGTTCTGCATATTCACCGAACCTACAGGGGCCGCAGCTTCCTGTCAAAATTATAGTATCTGCTCCCCTTTCAATGCTTTCAATATAATTTCCCATCATTATTTTAAAGGGAAGGCATATCTCCTCTGGAGAATATAAACTTCCAATTTCCAGTGCCCTTTTACTGTTAAAGGGTGGAATTACATAGTCTATGCCAAGTCCATCCATCAAAAATTTTGCGCCTATATATACATTGCCCATATGTGGAAATGTAACCTTCAAGCAAGATTCCCCCCTTTTCTTCTTGTCAGCATATCTACAAAGGCCTCAACCCTCGTATCAAATCCTGCCTCCCCAGTATGTTCATCGATTTTAAGGAGTAAAAAAGGAATATCCTCAAATTCAAGTTTTAAAAGCTCAACTATTACCGAATCAATTCCACAGGCAAAGGATGATAAATAAATAATTCCATCAATCAACTGATTCCTTACAGCATATGAGGCAAAGCCGTAATATTCCCTTGCAAAGGTCCAAAAGGGCCTTTTAAAAAGTTTTTTGACTTCCATATGTTTAACATTATCATCTACTACCTCATGGGTGATAACTCCAATTCCAAAATTATTTAGCTTTTTTACAAGATTCATATTTATAAATTTATCGTATATGTTATAAGTGTGGCCAATAAGGGCAACCTTATATTGAAAACCTTCATCATCTATTCCCTCTTTAAACATATTCTGCTCCTTTATAGCATAATCAAAGGCCCTTTGTATTTTTATATAGCTTTTGGTGAAAAGTTTACCTGTTTCATAGGCCCAATTTAAAAATTTATCCGCTGAATAGGAATATATAGGAGCCTTTGTTATTTGGGGTAAATCCTTTATATTGTTTTCAATCATCTCAGGAATTCCACAAAATTTAGGGCAAATAAACTCCCTCTTTTCAACCTGCATTATCCTTGGAACTAAAATCAAATCACATTTATCCTTTATTTTTTCCACATGTCCGTGGAAAACCTTAATAGGAAGGCATGCCTCATCCGTGCAGAGCTTAACCCCAAGGTCAAGTATTTCTTTATTGGTATCTGGAGATTCAATAATCTCTGCACCAAGCTCTTCAAAAAACGTCGTAAAAAAAGGCTTGTATTTATAATATAAAAGACCCCTTGGAATACCAACCTTCATAAACACCACTCCTTTTTACCTACACTTATATATTTTTAACTCATAAATTTAAAAATATACAAAAAGGCTCGGAAAATCCGAGCCTTAAATTAAATAGTAAGTTTTACCGGGCAGTGATCTGAACCTTGAACGCTTGTTAATATCTCAACGTTTTTAACCTTTGATATAAAGTTTTTCGAAACAAAGAAATAATCAATTCTCCATCCTGCGTTTTTCTCCCTTGCCTTAAACATGTAGCTCCACCAGGTGTATTCTATCTTATCAGGGTAAAAATATCTATAGGCATCAATAAAACCTATATCTAAAAATCTATCTATAGACTCCCTTTCTATAGGTAAAAATCCTGAAGACTTTTCATTTTGTTTTGGATTTTTAAGATCGATTTCCCTGTGGGCTGTGTTGTAATCACCGCATATAATTAGATTTTTCCCTTCTTCTAAAAGCTTTTTTGAATACTCCATAACAGCATCGTAAAATCTTAATTTGTAATCCAATCTTTCATCACTCATCTTCCCATTCGGGAAATATATGTTCATAAGAATAAAATCCTCGTATTCAGCTATTAAAATCCTTCCTTCGCTGTCAAACTCCTCTATTCCAATCCCATAATAAACATTCTTAGGTTCTTCCTTAGTAAAAATTGCAACTCCGCTATATCCCTTTTTATTTGCAAAGCTAAAATATTTATAATATCCTTCAAGGTTTTTAACTTCATCATCTAACTGATCCTCCTGAAGTTTTGTCTCCTGAAGGCATAATATATCTGGATCTTCATTCTTTACAAAATCCAGAAACCCCTTTTTTAAAATTGATCTTAGTCCATTAACATTCCATGAACATATTCTCATAATAGCTTTTCTCCCCTCATATAATTTATTAGACAAGTAAATTATATCCTTATAAAAAATTTTATTCAATAAAGTAACCTTAAGCTTACTTAAGGAATATATTATTATTAAAGCTTTTTGTTGTGGTGGTTTTATGTCCTTTTCACCAAGAGAACTTCTAGCAAGGCTTGTTCGATGTGAGGCTGAAGGTGAAGGCGAAATAGGAATGAAGGCAGTTGCAACTGTTGTTATGAATAGAGTTAATGTAACCTATGGAGAATATAGAAGGGTTTGTCAGGGAGATCTTAGAAAGGTTATCCTTCAGCCATATCAATTTACCTGCTGTTTAACAACGGTATACGGTCAGCCTAACTATCAAAATATATGGGCAAAACCGCCCGATAAATATCATTATTGGATAGCCGATTGGGCACTTTCTGGCAACAAGTATTCTGGCATAGGCTTTGCCCTTTGGTATTACAATCCTTATAAACCCACCTGTGCCTACTATTTTCCTCCTAACAGAACAGGGCAATATGTAACAAGGATTGCTCAGCACTGTTTTTATATTCCAACTCCTTTATATGCTCAAACTTAGAATTAATATATAAGGAGGTCCTTTATGTCTAAAAAGGAAAATCAAGTTAACGAGACAAAAGAAATGAATTATTTCATTCCTCAATATTTCAGTCCTGCAATGATGTGTCCCTATGAATATTTTAGACAGCAGCCCTTTGAACCTATCGATATTTCTGAGGCACAAATGGAACCTACATTAAAGGACATAGGCTACACTCAAGCATATTTAAGAACACAAATTGGAAAAAAGGTAAAAATAGACTTTTTGATTGGAACCGATATGTTTATAGACAAGGAAGGAATTCTTTTAGAAGTTGGAATAAGCTATGTAGTAATCAGAGAACTTTCTACTAACTTTAAGGTTATGTGCGATCTTTATTCAATTAAATTTGTATCTATATACGAATAAAGGCCCTAAAAGGTTTTACCCTTTAGGGCCTTATATTATGCATTTACTGTTGCATTTTCATTTGGTTTTATCTTTTCCATAGTTATACCTGTAAATCCGTAGAATATTGAAACAAATGGGTTAACGTAGTTTAGAACTGCATAAGGTAGGTATGCAAATGGATGAACTCCTAATGCTCCCATCATGAAGGCACCACAAGTATTCCATGGAACAAGCGGTGAAGTTAGGGTTCCAGCATCCTCTAAGCATCTTGAAAGATTCTTTGGATGTAAGCCCTTCTTATCAAATGCCTTTTTGAACATTCTTCCAGGAATTACTATAGATAGATATTGGTCTCCAGCAACTATATTTGTAAATATACTTGAAAATATAGTTGCAGTAACAAGGGCTCCAACGCTGTCAGAAAAGCTAAGTAACTTTTCCGCTAAAACTTCCAAAAATCCCGCCTTTTCCATTATACCTCCAAAGGTCATGGCACAGAGGATCAATGATACTGTATACATCATGCTCTGGAGTCCGCCTCTTGTTAAGAGGTCGTCAACTATCTTAAATCCTGTTTCAGAAACATAACCATCGTTAAGAACTGATAATATATCTCCAAATCCCTTGTGCTGGAATATAGCTGCAAATACTGCACCTAATATAGTTCCTGATAAAAGACCTGGAATTGCAGGAACTTTCTTAACAACCATTACGATAACTACAACAGGAGGAATTAAAAGCCAAAGGCTTATATTAAACTGCTTTGAAAGTGCATCAAGTATTTGGTTTATCTGTGCAACATCAAGCTGTCTTCCTGCAAATTTTGCACCTAAAATAGCATAAACTATTAAGGCAATTAAATAGCTTGGTCCTGTTGTGAATATCATGTGCCTTACGTGGTCAAATAGAGTTGCTCCAGCCATTGCAGGCGCAAGATTTGTTGTATCTGAAAGAGGTGACATTTTATCTCCAAAATAGGCACCGGATACAACTGCTCCTGCAACCATTGGAAGCGGAATTCCAAGACCTTGTCCAACTCCAATTAAGGCAATACCTACTGTTCCTGCCGTAGTCCAGGAACTTCCTGTTGCAAGGGATACTATACTACAAATGATAAGAGTTGCAACTAAGAAAATACCAGGTGATAATATCTTAAGACCATAATAAATCATAGCAGGAACTGTTCCTGAAAGAATCCATGCACCTATAACTGTTCCTATGATCATAAGGATTATTATTGCCTGCATTGACATTCCAATAGTTTCAATTATACCCTTTTCTATTTCCTCCCACTTAAGTCCAACCCTCATTGCCATAAAAGTGGCAATGATTGCTGAAAATATAAGTGGAATATGTGGGCTAGCTTCATACTTTAAAATCGAAAAGGAAAGGATTGCAACAAGTGCAATTACAGGAATTAGAGCCTCCCACCAAGTTGGTTTTCTTTTAGTTTGTCCATTTTCCATTAAGATACCCCCCAAAATAAAGCTTTTTTATATTTTAACATTAATTTCTACTAAATTTCAATAATATTTTAAAAATTTTAAATTGTAAAAAATGTCGAACTTAATATCCCTTCTTAAGGTCAACTATATTTAAAAGTTCTTCTCCTTCTATATACCTTTTTAAATTCTCATAAATTAGTTTAAATCTTCTTTCATTCCTCATCTCTGACACCCATGAATTATGGGGGGTTATATATACATTTTCCATATCCCAAAGAGGGTTATCTTCCTTTAAAGGTTCCTCTTCAAAAACATCGAGAGCTGCAGCCTTTATTTTTCCGCTTTTTAAATTTTTAATAAGCTCCTTTTCGTCGACAACGCTTCCCCTTGCAACGTTTATAAAATATACTCCATCCTTCATGGCATCAAATCTTTTTTTATTTATTAAATGATGGGTCTCTTTAGTATATGGAATTGTGATTACGACAAAGTCGCAAAGTCCTAACATATAATCGATTTCATCCTTTGAAAAGCATTTATTAAACCCCTCTACGTTTCTCCCATTTGAATTAAGTCCTAAAATATTTACCCCAAAACCACGTAATCGCTTTGCCGCTTCAACAGCAAGAGTTCCAGTTCCAATAAAGCCTATTGTTTTTCCAAAAATTTCTATAATTGAGGTATCTATCTTCCAAATTTTATTTTTCTGCTTTTCAAAAAACTTAATGCTATTTTTAGCAAGCTGGAGGATATTCATAACTATCCATTCTCCAATTGGAATGCTGTATCCTCCTTTGTTATTTGTAAGGATAATTCCCTTTTCTTTAATATAATCAATCGGTGCCTGATCTATTCCGATACTTGATAATTGAATCCATTTTAGTTTTTCCATTTTAGTTATATCAAGGGTTGAAAAGGGATCATAGCAGACTAAAACTTCCACATCCTTTAATTCATCAGAATAAACTAATCCCTTTTCCTCCTTTATAATGACATCACAGCCTAAACTTTTAATTAAACTCATCTTTTCTCTTCCGTAATCATATGTAAACAGAGCTTTTTTCATCCAAATCCCCCCAATTTTTACTTGTATTATTTCGACTTTATTTGACAAAAATATAAATGAAAAATATTGAAAGGAGTGTTAATATGGCACAACTTAATCAACTTGAGCTTCAAAATTTAAGGCACCTCATAGGTCAGCACGATACGGCCGCTCAAAAATTTGATTCATATGCCCAGATGGCAACTGATCCTCAGATTAAGCAAATGTTTACTCAAGCGGCACAAAGCGCAAGAAACACAAAACAAAAGCTTCTTTCATTCTTACAATAGGGAGGGTTTAAAATGCTTAACGAAAAGGCTCTTGTAAACGATGCACTTTCCATGATAAACAGCAGCCTCACAAACTACGCCAACGCTATAGCACAATGTACAAACGCACAACTTAGAAGCACTCTACAACAGATAAGAAATTCAGACGAACAATTCCAATATGACCTTTATAAAATCGCTGAGCAAAAAGGATATTACAAGGCTGCAAAACCCGCTTCAACACAAGATATTCAGCAAGTTAAGTCTGACCTTGGAGCCTTCTAAAGGAGTGGTAACCACTCCTTTATTTTTTTGGCGGCAGTGGTCCAAAATATTGATAACAATAGCAGAGAAGTTTCCCGTTATAAAGTTTCCTATTTTTGTCTGCTTTCTTTCCAAAGTGCCTTTGAAACTCCGGATGGGCAGTTAATATAAAAAAGGACCATGTATCAAGCTTTGAAAAAACATCCCCCATCTTCTTATAAAGTTTTTCTACCTCCCTTTTTTCCATTATCCTTTCCCCATAGGGCGGATTTGTTATAATAACCCCATATTTTTTCTTTGACCTAAAATCCTCCATAGGAAGCCTTTGAAAGGCAACAAAATTTTCAACCCCTGCCTTTTTAGCATTCTCCCTTGCTACCTTTAAAACCTTTCCGTCTATATCTGAGCCTAAAAGTAGGAATTCATTATCATTTATCTTCTCCCTTGCTAACCTTCTTTCTTCATCCCAAATGCTTTTATTAAAATTTGGCCACTCCTCTGCTGCAAATTGTCTGTTTAATCCAGGTGCTATATTTTTCCCCATCATTGCAGCCTCTATAAGAATAGTTCCTGAGCCGCAAAAAGGATCCGCTAAAACTCTATCGGGGGTCCACCTACTTAAATAAACAAGGGCAGAAGCTAAAGTTTCCTTAAGGGGCGCCTCTCCCGCAAGCTGTCTATATCCCCTTTTATGAAGCCCTGTCCCTGAAGTATCTAAAGTTAATGTTGCAATATCCTTTAAAAGAGAAATTTCTATTTTGTATGTAGGCCCACTCTCTTCAAACCAATCTATTTTATATTTATTCTTCATCGATTCTATTATTGCCTTTTTAACAATCGCTTGGCAATCTGAAACGCTAAAAAGCTTTGATTTTACTGATTTTCCAACGACGTGTATCCTTGCATCCTTCGGTAGAATATCTCCCCAATTTACCGTCTTTGTCCCTTGAAACAATTCTTCAAAGGTCTGTGCTTCAAACTCCTTTATTTTAATAAAAATTCTGTCGGCAGTTCTAAGCCAAAGATTACACCTTACGATATCTTTTTCATCCCCTTTAAATGTTACTTTACCGTTATCAACAGCAATATCCTTTATTCCAAGCTTTAAAAGCTCCTCCTTAAGTATTCCTTCTATTCCAAAGGCACATGTTGCAACTATATCGTATTTCATCCAATCTCTCCTTTTGTATTTTTGCTAAAACTTTTTAATGATTATATCATATTTTTCTTCATTTTAACACAAAAACCACCCCAAAATTGAGGTGGTTCATTACTAAAGATTATTTCGTATTATTAAAGAAGAATAATCATACAATTTCCTCATTTTTTCAATAATGTAATATGCGTTTACCTTATCCTTTGTATTCTTATTAATCATTTCTTTATTTTGCTGCAGATATATATAATTATCGTAGATAAAGCTTCCATCAGGTAAGATTACATAGCCTTTGTCCTTTGAAAAAATATCCCTTCCTAAAGACTTTTCAAATTCAAATCCAAAAAGCGCTGCAATAGTTGGCGCTATATCTACTTGACCACATACCTTATCGATTTGTCCTTTTATTTCAAAGTCAGGAATATGCATTATAGCAACAACCCTTTGATTTGAAATCCAGTCATAATCATCGCTTATCTCTATTCCAACTACCATTTCAAGCTCCTCCTTATTTCTATAAGGAATTGCATGATGGTCACCATAAAAAATCACAATCGAATCATCCCAAAGCCCCTCTTTTTTTAGTTTTTCAACAAACTCACCAAGAACTCTATCGACATAATGAGCACTTTGAAGGTAATTGCCTAAAAGGCTTCCTTTAAGTTTTCCAACATCAAACCCCTCAAACTTTTTATCCTTATAGGGGTAATGGCTAGATAGGGTAATCAAAAATGAATAAAATGGCTTTTTATATCCCTTCATCTTTTCTACTGCCTGTCTAAAAAAACTTTCATCCGACAAACCAAGTCCAACCTTGTCATCAAAGGTAAAGTCATCAATACTTTCATATTTATCAAAGCCTAAGCTTTTATACATAGAAGGTCTATTCCAAAAGGATTCGTCGTTGCCATGCATAACGCTTGTGAAATATCCTGATTCCTTTAAATGCTTCGCAATTGACTCATAATTGTTATATGGATATAAATAATAAACAGCTCCACTTGATAAAGGAAGCAGGGAGGTATTTACTGCAAATTCAGCATCTGATGTTCCGCCATTAGAAATTTGATAGTAAAAGTTTGAAAGGTTAATCTCTTCCCTTGCCAATTTATTTAAATTTGGCGTAACTTCAACGCCGTTAATTTTTTTGTCTATAAGAAAATATTGCATAGCCTCAAGCTGAACTATGATTAAATTCTTTCCTTTATATTTTCCAAAATAAACAGGTCTTTCATCATTTTTATTTTTATTAAAAAACTCCTTAATTTCAGCAGCCTTTGCTGAATCTATTATTTTTATAAAATTATTTTCGTTGGCAAACTTTTTAAAATCAAAATAATGATAACCCAATATGCTCGTATTTTCAACAATAAATTTTTTGTCATACATTTCCGTCAAAATCCATTTATCCTTTTTTCTTGTAATATAAAAATTAATATTTAAAAGTAAGACTCCACAAAGTATTAAAGCAAACATTCTAACTGCTTTCTCATCAAACTTTTCTTCAACAAAACTTATTTTTCTAGTTGTTATAAAAATGCTCAGTAAAACATCCGCTATTAAAATTAAATATTGCATCTTAAACAAATAAATTAGAGAATTAATTACATCCCCGAAAAGTCCTACATGTCTTAATGCAAACAATGTAAAGAAACTTTTATAATAATCATAATATAGAAAATCCACAAGCACAATAAATGCAACAAATATATTAATTAAATATAAAATCTTTACCTGAATCTTTTTCTCAAAAAACATAGGAAGACCAAGAAGAATTGCAGTAAAGCCTAAGCTAGCCAATATAGTATTTATAGTTATTTTCATGCTAATGATATAGTTAAACCCTATAACTTTATAAAGCATAAGAGCTGTAAATACCAAATAATAAAATAATATATTTTTTTTAAATCCCTTCAAGCTTCCCCCTCCTTATTTTTGAATTAACTGATTAAATTCCTCAGAATTTACTGTACGGGCATGAATAGTATGAGTCCAATTCTTTTCCTTGCGCTTAATAAAACCTAAAAAGCTGATTGGAATCCAAGAAAGTCCAAAGAAGGGATAGACTAAAAGTCCAAGCATCCTTTTAAAAGATATTTTTTCTAAAATAAGGACTATAATAGGAACCCCATATCCAAAGAATAAGCTAAAATACCAGTAGGTTGCAGGTAATATTATCTTTGAAAAGTATAATCCTGGAAAAAATATCTTTAATACAGCTGCAACAAGGACAAACCCATAGGTTAATATCCTTGCCGGCTGGATTAGATATACAAAGGCATCAAAGGCCGCAAAGTTACGTTCTTTGATACTTTTTACTATAAGAGGCCATGAATATCTAAAGGCACAGTCCCAATGCCCCTGAAGCCATCTTACCCTCTGCCTAAAGGATGCTTTAAAAGTTAAAGGCTTTTCATCATAAACCTTAACATTGTGTTCCCAAATTGTCTTAATATCTTTTAAAATACATTTCATAGTAAATTCTAGATCCTCAGTAAGACTTGTGGCATCCCAGCCTATTTCCCTTAAAACCTCCGTTGCCACCACAAAGCCTGTCCCACCTAATGCTGCATAAAGATTTAATTTTTTTCTTGCCAACTGAAACATTCTATTCATCGTCCAATATGCAAGGGCATAGGATATTGTAACCCATGTATCATCAGGATTTTTACTGTCTAAATACCCCTGAATAACTTTATATCCCTTTAAGATATTATTGTTCATTTTCTTTAAAAAGTTTGGAGAAACTAAGTTATCTGCATCGAAAAAGGCAACAGCATCATATTGTTTATCCATTGCAAAAAGCCTTTCTAAAAACCATTTTATTGCATAGCCTTTTCCTTTGTTTACTTTATCAAACCTTTCTAAGGCATATGCTCCCTTTTCTCTTACAATATTAGCGGTATTGTCACTACAATTATCACAAATAACATAAACGTCATATAAATCCTTTGGATAATCCAATAAGTTAAGATTATCTATTATCTGACCTATAACCTTCTCTTCATTATGAGCTGCTACTGCAATAGCAAACCTTGTTTTACATTCCCTATCCTCTTCCTCTTCAACCTTTGAAAGACCAAACAATGAAATGATATTATAATAGTAAGTTAAAAAAATAATATAAACCTGAAAGGCATAAAAAATCCATATAAAGATTTTCTCCATTAAAATCCTCCTTTAAAGATTTAGTATTGATCGCGCAATAAAGATTAATATCTTTTTCAGTCTTTTTACTCTAACAGGTTCTACAATTACCCTGTAGAGCCATTCAAGTCCTAAGCTTATCATCAACCTTGGAGCTCTTTTAACCCTTTCAGCTAAAACATCAAAGCTTCCCCCAACTGCTATTATTAGATTCACATTGAGTTTGTCCTTGTTTCTCCTAATAAATTCCTCCTGTTTAGGGCATCCAAGTCCTACAAACAAGACATCAGGGGCTAAACTATTTATTCTTTTAACTATATCTTCTTCTTCATCATCATTAAAATAACCATGATTATAGCCAACCACCTTTGCATCAAACTTTCCTACAGCATTTATATAAGCCCTCTTTATAACCTCATCCCTTGCCCCTAAAAAGAATAATCTTATATTTAACTTATTAGAATTTCTCAAAATTTCATAAAAAACATCTATTCCTGCTAACTTTTTTAATCTTTTTCCCTTTATTATCCACACAATAAGACAAGTGCCTATTCCATCGGGGATGAATATATATTCATCGTCAAACTTATAGTTCTTTGAAAAAGCATAATTTAAAACCTCTGGGTTTGCTGATATTACTGCGGCTTTTTTACCCTGTTTCATCTTTTCATAAAGCTTCTCCATCAATTCATCGAATTTGCCTGAAAATATAGGGAACCCATTAAATTCAATCTCCACCTTCATCCCCCCTTTATAACTTTTACTTAAAATTTTATGCTTATTTTCGTCAATTTTCAACATGTAATATATAGAAAAAAGGTGGCTTCACGCCACCTTATACATTCCAAATCTCCCTTGCATATTTAATTATTGTATTGTCGCTTGAGAACCTTCCTGAGGCTGCAACGTTGATAATCGCCATCTCATTCCATTTATCTCTATCCCTATAGAGCTTGTCAATCCTCTCCTGTGCTGCAGCGTAGGATTCAAAATCCTTTAAAACAAAAAACTCATCGTTGTAGGTTAAAAGATGGTTATAAATATTCATAAACTCCGTAGAAGGGACATTTAAAAATCCATTAGTTAATTGGTCAATCAACCCTTTTAGCACTAAATTAGAGTTTATCAGTTCTTGGGAACTATAACCACCATTTTTATAAAAATTTATAACCTCATCAGCAGTTAAACCAAAGATTACTATATTATCATCCCCTACTGCCTCTTTTATTTCTATATTTGCACCATCTAAAGTTCCCAAAGTTATTGCTCCATTCATCATAAACTTCATATTGCCTGTTCCTGAAGCCTCCTTGGAGGCAGTCGAAATCTGTTGACTTACATTAGCACAAGGAATAATCTTTTCTGCTAGGGTTACACCGTAATTTTCAAGGAATATAACTTTAATTTTGCTATTTACATCTTTATCGTTATTTATCTTATACGCTAAAGTATTAATAAATTTAATAATCTCCTTTGCAAGGATATATCCCGGGAAGGCCTTTGCACTAAATATAAAGGTTCTTGGATAAATATCTAAGTTTCTATCTTCCTTTAATCTATTATATAAATGGAGTATATATAAAGCATTCAAAAGCTGTCTTTTATAACCATGCAGCCTTTTTGCTTGAATGTCAAAAATAGATTCTGGATCAATATCTATATCGTATTTATTTTTTATAAACTTTGCTAGATCCCTTTTGTTTTCCTGTTTGATTTTATAAAATTTTTCCCTAACTGACGCATCCTTTGCAAATTTTTTAAACTCTATCAGTTTTTCAGGCCTTTTAATCCACCCATCCCCAATCGTTTCAATTAAAAGATTTGTAAGCCTTGGATTTGCTTCAATTAGCCATCTTCTATGGGTTATACCGTTAGTCTTATTGTTAAATCTTCCTTCAAAGTGTTCGTTAAAAAGCCTAAGCTCCTGTTCCTTTAATATCTTTGTATGGAGCTCTGCAACCCCGTTTACCGAATGGCTCCCTACGATTGCAAGGTGGGCCATTTTAACATATCCATCGCTTATTATGGACATTTTATTTATCCTATTTAGGTCCTGTCCATACCTTTCCATAAGCTCCATACAAAACCTTCTATTTATCTCCTCAACGATAGTCCAAATCCTCGGTAGGAGCCCTTTAAACATATCAACAGGCCATTTTTCAAGGGCCTCTGCCATTATCGTATGATTTGTATAAGCTAATGTTTTAACTGTTATATCCCATGCAGTTTCCCAAGGAAGGTTTTCCTCATCTACTAATATCCTCATAAGTTCAGGAACTGCAAGGGCAGGATGAGTATCATTAATTTGAATAGCAACATATTTATAAAGCTCAGTTATTGGCTTTCCCTTCTTTTTAAAGGTTCTTATTATACTTTGAATGCCTGCACTTACGAAAAAATACTCCTGTTTTAACCTTAAAAGCCTTCCTTTTTCAGTTCTATCATCGGGATATAAGACGGAAGTTATAGACTCAATATTGTATCTATACTCCATAGCCCTTTGAAAATCTCCCATAGAAAAGCTTGAAAAATCGAACTCTGCTCCAACCGGCTCTGCACTCCAAAGTCTTAATGTATTTACAACATCGTTTCTATATCCAATTACAGGAATATCATAGGGAACAGCAAGAACAGATTCGTAGTTTTCGTGAATAGCTTTTAACTTCCCATCTTCCTCAGTAAATCTAACATGTCCCCCAAAATTAACAATACATGCCTTATCCCTTCTTCTAACCTCCCAGACATAGCCGTCCTTTAACCAGTTATCCGGAACCTCCACCTGATATCCATTTACTATTTTCTGTTCAAAAAGTCCATATTTGTATCTTATGCCATTCCCATGTCCTGCAATACCTAAAGTAGCCATAGAATCTAAAAAACAAGCTGCAAGACGTCCAAGTCCACCGTTTCCAAGCCCTGCATCCTTTTCCTCAAGTTCTAATTCCTCTAGGGATATTCCAAGGTCTTCTAAACCCTCCTTTACTACATCCCTTATCCCTAAATTTATCAAATTATTTTCAAGGAGTCTACCAATTAAAAATTCCATTGAAAAATAATAGACTTGCTTTCTGTCGCCTTTTATATAATCTTTATTTGTTTTAAACCAAGCTTCAAAGGAATATTCCTTAATTAGTTCTCCAAGAGCTATAAATTTATGAAGCTTTGACGCATCTTTTATATCCTCTGCAAAAAGAGTTATTATTTTTCTTTGATAGTCCTCCTTGAAACGTTTCTTATCTAGCTTCATCCTTCTTCCTCCCGATTATACTAAGCTGTTGTATAACTCAACATATAGTTTTGCGGACTCCTGCCAGCTATTATCGGATGTCATAGCACTGAAAATTAGCCTATTAAAGGCATCTCTTTCATTGTAGTAAACATAAAGGGCATATTTTATTATATCGAGCATTTCCCTTGCATTATAATTTGCAAAGGAAAATCCATTTCCTTCGCCTGTATACCTATTATACGGCCTGACAGTATCCTTAAGTCCCCCTGTTTCTCTAACAATCGGCAAACTTCCATACCTTAATGCTATAAGCTGACCTATTCCACAGGGTTCAAATAACGAGGGCATCAAGAATAAATCCGAAGATGCATAGATTTTTCTTGCAAGCTCCTCACTATACCTTATATTAGCCGAAATTTTAGATGGATAAACTGAAGAATAGTATCTAAACATATCTTCATAGTTTGAATCTCCTGCACCTAAAAGGACAAATTGAATATCCATCTCAAGAATCTCTTGAATTACCTGTGCAATAAGGTCTAACCCCTTTTGATTTGTAAGTCTTGTTACCATACCTATCATTGGAATATCTGGATTTTGTGGAAGGTGAAGCTCCCTTTGTAGAGCCTCTTTGTTTTCCCTTTTTATAGCAAAAGAATTTTCATCATAATTTTTATAAATAAACCTATCTGTTTTAGGGTTATATTCATCGTAATCTATACCGTTTACAATTCCAACAAGTTTATTTGAGTTTTCACTCAAAAGACCATGGAGTCCTTCGCCATAAAAGGGTGTTTTAATCTCCTCCACATATGTTTTACTTACGGTAGTAACCTTATCTGAATAAATTATCCCTGCCTTCATGAGGTTAACTGCATCATAGTATTTTAATCTTTCTTCTGTAAAATAGTAATCATCAAGGTTTAAAAGATCCCAAAGTATTTCCCTCTTAAAAACTCCTTGATACCTCAAATTATGAATAGTAAATATTGTTTTTACGTTTCTATGCCTTGAACTATTTGAATAATGCGCCTTTAAAATCAATGGAACTGATGCTGTATGCCAATCGTTGCAATGGATGACATCAGGAACAAAATCTATGTGGTTTATCGCTTCAACTACTGCTCTACTAAAATAAACAAACCTCTCGTCATCGTCACCATATCCATAGGCTCCATTTCGTTTAAAGTAATATTCGTTATCTATAAAATAAAAGGGAACTCCATCATATTCTAAATATTCTATCCCACAATATTGGTTTCTCCAGCCAACTTGAACATTAAAATGGCAACAATGCCTCATCATCATTTTGAATTCATATTTAATATCCTGATACTTTGGCATTATAACTCTAACGTCAATTCCACGCCTTCTTAGCGCCTTAGGAAGAGCAAGGGAAACATCTGCAAGGCCTCCGGTTTTTAAAAACGGATAGGCCTCTGCTGTAGCAAATAAAATCCTCATATTAATCCCCCTTAAAGATGGATTCTGCTTCCTTTTTCAATAACGATCGGATATTTGTTATCTCCTATCAAGACCTTATCGTCTTCGATTATAACATTTTTATCGAGGATAACATTTTTAAGTTTAACATTCTTTCCTATAATACATCTTGAAAATACTATTGAATCGATGACTTCTGCCCCCTCTTCTATGATAACCCTTCTTCCGATAATACTATTAGAGACAAGTCCCTTTATTATGCTCCCACTTGCTATTATAGAATTTGTAATACTGCATCCGTTTAAGTATTTTGTAGGAGGTGAATCATAAGATTTTGTATATATATTTCCGTTTTTGCTGCAAAGTTCCTGCATAACATCTTGATTTAAAAAGTCCATGGATACTTTGTAGTATGACGATACTGAATTTATACATCCTAAATATCCTTTAAATTCATAGACCCTTACATCGTGATTTCTAACATGCTTATACACATATTCCATAACGCTAGAACAAATTCCCTCCTGCATGCACTTATAAATAGCCTGTATTAAAAACTCCTTACTCATAAAGAATATCTCCATAGAAACGTTTATAGTATCTCCCATTCCAAGATTTTTGCCGACACCAATAACTTTGCCATTTTCTATGTTTAAAACCTCACAATTTAAAAACATTTCATCATTATTAACTTTCTTATACACAATCGTAACATCTGCACCAGACCTTTCATGTTCCTGTGCTATTTCTTCTAAATTAATATTGCATATCATCCTTGATCTTGAAAGAACAACTTTTTCCTTTTTGCTTCTAAAGAAATATTCCATATTATATTTAAAGGCATTTACATCCTCCTGCACTAATCTTTTTAATGTATGGTTAAATATAAAAAGGCCGTCGATTTTTCTATTAAGATCCCAAGGCTTTCCTGTTCCTATATGGTCAACTAATGATCTTGAATTTCTTTCAACAAATATACCAACATTAGTTATCCCGCTATTAACCATATTAGAAAGAACAAAGTCAATAACTCTATATCTACCAAATATAGGAATAGATGCTATTGGTCTGTTTAATGTTAAACTTCTTATGTTGCTTTCATCCTCATTAAGAAGTATAACCCCCATATAATCCCTTAGCATGATATCACCTCGTTATCCTTCTAAAATATTTTCCTTGACATCCTTTTTCTCAGGGATAAGAACTATCTCTTTACCATTTCCAACGGTAACTCCTTCTCTAATCCTTGCTCCATTCCCTACAATGCTTTTTAGGACCACTGCACCATCTTCAATCTTAGCATCCTGTAGGATAACAGAATCCTTAACAACAGCATTTTTTCCTATAAAAACTCCCCTTGAAATTATTGAGTTTCTAACTTCACCATAAACAGTGCATCCATCAACTATCATAGAATTTTCTACAGCTGCCTCAGGCCCTATATACTGCGGAGGTAGGGAATAATCAACAGCATATATTTTACTTACTCCCTCATATAAATCCAGCTGACAATCCTCCTTTAAAAGGTCCATGTTGGCCTCCCAATAGCTCTCTACAGTTCCAACATCCTTCCAGTAACCTTCAAATTTATAGGCATAGAGTTTTGCACCCTCCTTTAGCATTCTTGGGATCACGTTCTTGCCAAAGTCGTTTGAAGATGTCGGATCCTTTTGATCCTCCTTTAAAAAGTGCTTTAGCTTATTCCAATTAAATATATATATACCCATCGAAGCTAAGTTGCTCTTTGGCTTTTTTGGCTTTTCTTCAAATTCATATATTCTTCCATCCTCATGGGTATTCATAATTCCAAAGCGGCTGGCCTCCTCAATTGGAACCTCAATAACTGCAATGGTGCAATCGGCATTCTTCTCTTTATGATAATCAAGCATTAAGTTATAGTCCATTTTATAAATATGATCCCCCGAAAGGACAAGGACATATTCCGGATTATAATAATCTATATAATTCATATTTTGATATATCGCATCAGCTGTTCCCTTATACCAATTTCCACCTGCCTCATGCTGATATGGCGGTAGAATTCTAACTCCCCCAAACTTTCTATCAAGATCCCAGGTCATACCAATCCCAATATGGGCATTTAATATAAGGGGCTGATACTGAGTTAATACCCCAACAGTATCGATGTCTGAATTAGCACAATTGGATAAAACAAAATCAATAATTCTATATTTCCCTCCAAAAGGGACTGCAGGCTTTGCATTGTTTTTAGTCAAGGATTTTAATCTCGTCCCCTGGCCACCTGCAAGGACCATCGCTATTATTTCCTTTTTTCGCATATTATTCACCCCTTTTTGGTTTTAAAACTATAAAGGAGTAGGGTGCTATTCTGATATTAATTGAATAGTCCCTTCCATGCCACGACTCCCTTAAAGATTTTATGCTGACATCATTAACAAAATTACTTCCAGAATAAATATTTTTATCGCTATTAAAAACTTCTATATATTCCGCATCTTCAGGAACTCCTATTTTATAGTTCTCATATTTTCCCCTTCCGAAATTACATATAATAACTAAATAATCCTCCTCTGACCTTCTTATAAAGGATAAAACGCTCTGGTGCCTGTTGTTTGCATCAATCCATTCAAATCCTTCTCCTTTATGATCAAGTTCCCAAAGTGCTTTATTCTCTAAATAAAATTTATTAAGATCCCTTACATATCTTTTTAAGGAATCATGGATTGGATATTTTAAAAGAAACCATTCTATTTCTTCATAGAATCTCCATTCTATAAACTGTGCAATTTCTCCCCCCATAAATAAAAGCTTTTTACCTGGATGTGTCATCATATAACCATATAAAAGCCTAAGGTTTGCAAATTTTTCTTCATAGCTTCCAGGCATTTTATCTATTAAAGATTTTTTGCCATGAACTACTTCATCATGGGATAGAGGAAGAATAAAGTTTTCAGAATAAGCATACATCATCGAAAAAGTTAAAAGATTATGATTATTTTTTCTTTCTTCATCTCCCATCGCCATATATCTTAAAGTATCATTCATCCATCCCATATTCCATTTATAATTAAAACCAAGTCCTCCATCATAAGTAGGATATGTAACTAAGGGCCATGCTGTTGATTCCTCTGCTATCATAAGGGGATTATCCACATTTAAAAAAATGGCTTTGTTTAATTTTTTCAAAAAATCAACTGCATCTAAATTTTCAATTCCTCCAAATTTATTTCTTATATTCAAATGTTCTTTACCAAAATTAAGATAAAGCATTGCTGCAACCGCATCAACTCTAAGTCCATCCACATGAAATTCTTTAAACCAGTAAAGTGCGTTGGAAATTAAAAAGCTTTGAACATGTCCCTTCGAATAATCAAAATTAGCAGTGCCCCAGTCAAAATTATCCCCTAATATTGGGTCTTCATGTTCATAAAGATGCGCACCATCGAAATTGTAAAGTCCGTGCTCGTCCCTACAAAAATGTCCTGGCGCCCAATCAAGAATTACTCCAATTCCTTCCCTGTGCATTTTATCTATAAAATATTTAAAATCATCAGGAGTTCCATATCTTGATGTTGGCGAAAAATACCCTGTAATCTGATAACCCCATGAAGCATCTAGTGGATGTTCCATAATAGGTAAAAGCTCTACATGGGTATATCCCATATCCTTTACATATTTAGAGAGTTCATCAGCTATTTCTCTGTAGTTTAAAAAGTTTTCTCCCTTCTTTTTCCATGAACCTAAATGAACCTCATAAATATTTAAAGGACTTTTAAAATAATTTATGCTTTTTCTTTTTTCCATCCACTCTTTATCCTGCCACTTATAGTCTTTATCTTCATATACTACAGATGCGGTATTTGGTCTTAATTCGGAAAATCTTGCATAGGGGTCAGCCTTTAAAACTCTAGTCCCGTCCGCCTTTATTATTTCGTATTTGTATAAGTCTCCTTCTTTTATGTTCTCAATAAAAAGCCACCAAAATCCTGAATCTAAAACTTTTATCATCTTATGTTTATCCCCATTCCAGCCGTTAAAATCTCCAACTACTCTAACTTCCCTTGCCCTTGGTGCAAATGTAATAAAAACTACACCTTTTTTGCCTTGGTATTCTACTATTTTACTTCCCATAAATTCATATGCGCTAAAGTGTTCTCCCTTTATATATCTATTTATATCGGAGACATAAATTGTATGTCTTCTTTTCACCTTCATCCCCCCAAACCCAAAAGATATTATTTATAATTATACATGAAAATTTATGAATTACCAGAATTTTAACTAAATTTTAACTCAAATTCAATTTCATCTTTAACTGGAATTTCATAATTCCCAATTAAAGGTATCTGTGGTTTTATGCTTCTTGCCCTATTGGCGGCATCTTTGTGTATAGCAACTATCTCAAATCCATTTTTCTGATAAAACTTCATAGCATCTATGTTATCATTCGTTGTTATTAAAAAAATCCTTTTACATTCATTTTTCTTTGCAATATTTTCTAATTCTTTTAAAAGTTTAGAGCCTATTCCGACATTTTTACAAAAACTCTCTAATAAAACCAATTCGCATTCATCATTTTCTATTCTATAAATTAAATAACCAAGTATTTCTTCTTGTGAAACCGCAATAAGCCAAGGAAGTTCAAATATTTTGTGAATCTTTCCCTTTGAAACTATGATTTCCGAACCCCAATTTTTGATTATGTCATCCTTTAGTAATATCTTTTCTTCAATCATAGCATCTCTAATCTCTACAAAATGATCTTCAAAATAAAAAATCTGTTCTACTAATTTCTTTAACTCCTCATACATCTTAAGCCCTTCAAGTTCAGATAATGCATCAACTAAACTTTTATAATACCATTTTTGTTCCTCATATCCTGCATTGAATTTTTCCCAAACCTTTTTCCCAAGCCTTTTATAATCCTTATATGTGCTTCTTATGTTGCTGAGCTTATCGGCACAAATTAGCATTTTAATATCTCTTGAAGCTTCTTTTACAAATTCTATAGTATGCTGCTTTCTTTGCCTCCAAGTTTTTACCTCCTCCTCAAGGGTTAACTTTTCCGTGGTTTTAACCTTTAAAGGCTCAGAAGCTGCAAGGACAAGGTCAATGGTCCTTTTACTAAAATTGTCTTTTAACTTTTTTAAAAGCTCCTCTCTATTTCCTGTAGTATCTTCAAGGGTATCATGTAAGAATGCAGCATTTATAAGCTCTTCATCCGCATCATTTTCGTAAAGTATCACAGCAACCTCAATTGGATGAATTATATATGGAATGGAAGAACCCTTCCTTAACTGTTTCCTATGAACATCCCATGCAATTTTTAAGGCTAAAAAATCCATATAAACACCTCGCCAATTCCAATTTTTTCTTATTATTTATATTTTAATTAAATAAAAAATATTAGGCAACAATAATGCTGCCTAATATCCGAAGGTTTTTTTAACTTCCTTGAGCATTTTTCTTATATTTAGATTATATGGGCACCTTGTTTCGCATATTCCACATTCTCTACAATCTGAGGCATGGGCCTTTAATGCATTATATCTTTCCCTTGTCCAATCTTTAAGATCATAATTAACAAAATATCCCTTTAAAATAAAGCTAAATGGAATATCTATACCCTGTGGGCACGGTGCGCAGTAACCGCATCTTCTACAAAATTCCTTATCCATATCTTTATAAATCCTGTCGCAAAATTCTAGTTCTTCCCTAGTTAACTCTTCTCCACTTGCAGATGCATTCTCAATAACTTCATCTACGCTTGCCATTCCTGGGATCGCCGTAGATATAAAATCATCCTTTAATATGAATTTCATAGCAAGTTTCCCGTCAGACAAAACTCCTCCAGCCATTGGTTTCATTGCAATAGTCCCTATATCCTTATCCTTTGCCATCATAAAAACTTCAATAGCTTGTCGTTCAATTATATTATAAGGATACATAATAGTTTCAAAAATTGGATTGTTAATTGCAACTTTCAGAATATCAATACTATGGGAGGTTATTCCTATATGTCTTATAATTCCTTTTTCCTTCGCCTCCAGTAAGGCCCGTAGGGCTCCGCCTTCTGAAACTACTTCTTTATATGTATTAACATCTTTTATATTATGGAGCTGATAAACATCTATATAGTCAGTGTTTAAGTTTCTAAGACTAATTTCTACATCCTTTTTCATATCTTCATAGTTCCTTGCCATGGATTTTGTAGCTATTATCCAATTTGTTCTTCTTCCTTTCAAAGCCATTCCTATATGCTCTTCGCTACAGGAGTATCCCCTTGCTGTATCTATAAAATTTATTCCCATATCCTCTGCTTTATGGATTACCTTTAAAGCTTCCTCTTTCCTTAATCTTTGAATTGGAATTCCTCCAAAACCTATTTCTGAAACTTTTAAATTTGTTTTTCCAAGCCTTCTATAATTCATTTCCATCACCACTTGTTTTAATTTTGGTTTAATTATAACACTTTTATCTTTTTTATGTAAATAAATCTTAAAAGCTTAATTTTTTGTAAAAATTTGCGATAAATTTTTTATTTTTCTTTGCAGGAAATCCTTTATGTTTGTTGAATAAATAATGATGGTTTCATCTTTTATCATAGTAGGTGGTAAAATGCAAAATAGCGATATAAATTGCAATGTTTTATTTTCCATAATAAGAGAAATGTTCTTTAAAAGTCCCGTAGCAGCTGCAATATGCGACACGAACGGGGATGTTATCGTTAGCAACTTTTCATTCCAAAAATTAACAGATAACAAATATTCCAATATTACAGAAATATTAAACATTAATAAAGACCTTTTGTTGCAGGAGCTTAAAAAGAATAACAATGAATACTTAATACCAAAACAAGATTTTTCTAAAATAAACAAAAACGTTCCCTATGTAAAGGCACGCTTTTATCTTATGAACCTTTTAAATAGGGATTATATTTCTGTTGTTATAATCGATATTACAAATGCCGTTTATCTAGAGCAAAAACTACAAGATGAAAAAGTGATGTTGCAAAAAATATTTAATGATATTAACGATGTCATATTCATGACCGACTTAAAGGGTATTATAACCTATTGTTCTGTTTCAGCTGAAATGTCCTTAGGTTGCAATCTAAAAGAACTTATAGGTAAAAATTTAATCGATTTTATCCATCCCGATGACCTTTCAATGCCAATAGATAAATGTAAAATTTATGTTGACAAACACCCTATTGTAAAAAACAAAACCTTTAGACTTAAGCATAAAAGCGGTAAATATATTTGGTTTGAATTCTCCCATATTTCTTTTTTAGAAGAAAACAATGAAAAAATAGGAACACTAATCTTTTTAAAAGAAAACGAAGAAATACTTAAATTACAAAGTGAACGTGAAAAAATTTATAAGGAATTAGAATACGAAAAACTAAAAAGTGAATTTATTTGCAAGGTTTCTCATGAACTTAGAACACCTTTAAATATTATCTATGGAACTGTTCAGCTTATAGAACTTTTTAGAGATAAAGAAAATAATTTTGTTGAGAATTTCGATAAATTCTTTCCTATCTTAAAGAAAAACATGTATAGATTATTAAGATTAGTAAACAATATAATCGACTTAACAAGTATCGACGCAAAAAACATGGGATTACATCTTCAAAATATTAATATAATAAGTCTTGTTGAAGATATTTGTAATTCTGTAAACCATTATCTAGAAAATAAAAACGTAAAAATAATATATAATCCCTACATTGAAGAAAAGATTATAACCTGCGATGTCGAAAAAATAGAACGTGCAATTTTAAATCTTTTATCCAATGCAGTAAAATTTTCGGCTCTATGTCAATAGTTGGGGTGGGCAAATTATTCAGATGCCCATCCTTGCTTGTTTTATATGTATTTTGATTAAG
>JAOAEI010000109.1 GCA_026416875.1 Caloramator sp. | reverse complement strand
CAAGAGGAGAATACTTAAAGAGATTCCAAAAGGAAGCTCAAAAAGGAACATATAAACTTATAACTGGATATGACAGAGCTGAAAACTATGTATTCTTCAATAATAAAGATAAGAACAAACTCTTTACAAATAGAAACGTAAGACTTGCCTTCTCACTTGCAATCGACAGAGAAAAGCTCTGCAAGTATGTATTCCAAAGATATTATCCAGCTTATGGTTGGACTCCATATAACATCCTTATAGGAGATAAACAATATAGAAGCCTTGTTCCAGAACCATTAAAGGCTGAAAAGGCTAAATATTCAACTGATGCTGCATTAAGAGGATTATTACAAAAAGGATTAAAGGAACTTGGATTAGATCCAAATGCTACTTATACAGTTACTTTCTTAAGCTCAGGAACAGACTCCTTCTCAAGAACAATTGCTGAGTTCTATCAAAATGAATGGCAAAAGAAGCTTGGTGTAAAGGTTAAGATCGACGCTGTATCAGACTTTGGAACCTTCCTTGACAAGGTTGACAAGGGAGACTTCCAAATCGGTGCTATGGCATGGGGTGCTGACTACAACGACCCAATGACATTCTTCGATATGTGGATCACAGGCGGTGGAAATAACTCAGCTAAGTATTCAAACAAGAAGTATGATGAGCTTATAAAGAAGATTTCTATGGAAGCAGACAACAACAAGAGACTTGCATTATTCAAGGAAGCTGAAAAGTTACTTGTTGTTGATGACGCAGCAATTGCTCCAACTCAATATAGAGATAGATACAACTTCACTCATTCATATGTAAAGAACTGGAGATTACCACTATTTGCTAACTATGAATTAAAGGGAGTTTATACTTCAGGAAGATAATAAAGATGGCAGCCTAGCTGCCATCTTTATTTAATATATTTAATATATAAGCTTATTAATCCCCTCTTCTATTAAAGTATTTAAAGCTAAATAAAAGTCAAACTTATCCGGATTTCCCCTAAATGATAATTTAACTAAAGCTTCCTTACCCTTTTTAAAGTTTCTAATCTCAACTTTAAAATCATCAATTTCTTTGCTTTCTTCTAAATCCTCTTCTATTCCTGTTAAAAAACTTGCCTCTAACAAAATTCCAATTTCTTTTATCTCATTTTCATATCCCACCAAGGAATATCTAATACTTTTTTCAGAGTCAGAAAATATTATATTAAAACTCATTAAGGTTTTGTTTAAAGGATGCTCTATTGACTTTATCGATTGAATTTCATACTTAGTATTATTTTCAATTTCCCTTTGGACTTTTTCCTTTATAAATTGAAGTTTACTCATGTGGACCCTCCTGAAAATCCAAATTATATTTTTTTATAATATCCAGCATATCATAAGGGATGTTAGCTGTGCATGTTACCTTGTTTTCTCCTCTTAATTTATTAAAGGTGAGCCTAAAGGCATGTAGCGCCTGCCTTCCTATGAGACTGCTTTTTTCCCCATATAATTCATCCCCTAAAATAGGATGCCCTATGTGGCTTAGATGAACCCTTATCTGATGGGTTCTTCCAGTTTCTAATATTAACTTTACAATCGAAATATCTTCATTAGAATCAATAACCTCAAAATGGGTTATTGCCCTTTGTCCTCCTTCAATAACACACCTTTTTACCGAATCTAAGCTCGGCCTATCTATAGGAAGGTCTATTGTCCCTTTTCCCTCCATTTTGCCTTTAACTATTGCTATATATTCCTTTTTTACCTCATTTTTTTCAAACATCTTTGCCATAGCCTGATGGGCAAATTGACTTTTTGCAATCATTACAAGCCCAGATGTATCCCTATCAAGCCTATTTATAAGCCTTACGATGCAATTTTGGTTCGTCCTTTTAAAATAATGCATAACCGCATTAGCAAGGGTTCCCGATTGATGGCTTTTTGTAGGATGAACCACCATAAAAGGGGGTTTATTAACTACTAATATATCCACATCCTCATAAACTATATCTATAGGTATATCCTCAGGAATTATATCCTGCTCCTTATTTTCCTTCAGCAGTATTTCAACGATGTCGCCCTCTTTTAATATATCATCGGCCCAAGCTGTCTTTCCATTAATAAATGCACAGTCGTTTTTTGTTATCTTTTTTATTAGCCTTGTAGAAAAACCTTTTTCGAATTTTAAAAAGTTATCAAGCCTTTTCCCTGCATCATCCTTTGATATATTAAATATCATCCTGTCCATCTCTATACTCCCCATCTATCTTTTCAAAATTTAATTTGTCAGACAAACCGCTACAAAAGTCAATTATATCCACATAATTTTCAATAGCTCCAACTACGCTAATAAAGATATCTCCTTCTATAAAATCAACGTAAATTTTATCCCCATCGTTTTTGATAGAAAGTAATGAATCCTTAGATTCCTTTTTTCTTTCAAAAACTTCTATTATTACGTCGCCTTTAATATAAACCAAATTGAGTATATTTTTACCTTCCTCCCTTATAAGCTTTGTTTCTGAAAGATTATATCCATTATTTTTATAGATTAAAGGTTCAAAGTTTAAAAACTTTTTGGCTCTATTAAAATTTAAGTATACTGGCTCTGAGCCGTCAAATAAAAGTTTTTTAGATCCTAAGGATGATAAAGTAAATGAATGTAAATCTATTTTATCATCTATTGATTGATATTCAAAAATTCTTTGCGTAACAATTTTATTACTAATAAAATATTCAACCTTATAAGGGAGTAAAAAACCCTTATAATCTCCTATCCATACTTTAGTTAAATATTGAACATCATCCACCTTATTCTTAATACCTATTATTCTATACTGCACATCATTTTTAACTTCATATCCTATTATTTCCTTTCCTTCAATCATTTTAAAAATATCAAAAATGTCGATATCAAGCACAGGAATAGTCCATCGGACAATTATATGGTCGATATTATTATTAGTATAAAAATACTTATCCCCATTGATAATTTCAACAGAATTAAGCTCATCTAAATAGTCAACTCTAAGTTTATCTGGATAAACATAGGACACAGACTTTTTCAATATTATCTTTCCATCCCAAGGACTATAGCTCTCTATCGTTTCTATATATGAAATAGTTTTAAAGGATCCATTTTCATTACTCACATAAACTTCTTTAATTGAGTTTTTAATAAAAAAAATGATCAAAGCCATTAATATAAATATAAAAATCCTTTTCATATATTACTCTTTAAAAATTGCTTTAGTAAAATATATTAATCTAAGCATTAAAACTTGAATAATTCATGCCTAATCTTTTTATATATAGGAGGTAGATTCATAGTTATTATCTTGTTGTTCAAATAGTTTAAGCTCCCTTTTACTTCCTTAAAAATCAATTTATACGCAACAAGCAGCTGATTATCAAGGCCAAATTTATTGAAAAACATGCTATTAAGCTTCCTGTGCCCATACTTAGGATCCCCTATTATCGGATTCCCTAAGCTTGAAAGATGAGCCCTTATCTGATGACTTCTTCCTGTTATGAGGTCTATTTCTACCTCTGAAAATGCACCAACAGTTTCTAATGTCTTGATCTTTGTTTCGATTTCTTTTGCATCCCTCATTTTATTGTTAGATACAATTACTTTATTGTTCTTCTTATCCTTTAAAAGATATGCTCTATATGTTCCATCCTCAATCTTACCCTTAATAAGGGCTATGTAGTATTTCTTAATACCTCCTTCTCTTATTGCTTCATTTAAAAGCTTTAAAGCTTCATAGTTTTTAGCGTAAATAACTAGCCCCTCTGTATTTCTATCTAATCTGTTGCAGGGTGAAGGAGAAAAGGTCTTTTCTTCCTTTGGATTATATTCTCCCTTATCATAAAGGTAGGCCAAAACTGCATCGGTTAAGGTAAGCTCTTCTCCCTCATCAGGATGAACTAACAAGTTCTTTTCCTTTTCAACTATCAATACATTTTCATCTTCATAGGCAACCCTTAAATTTAAATTTTCTATTTTTAAAAATTTTAAATCCTTTTCCTTTTTAACATCCTGTATTTCAAATAAAAAGCTTACTTTATCCCCTTCCTTTAATATGTATTTTTCATTTACCCCTTTATCATTTACCAAAACTTCTCTTTTTCTTATTGCTTTATATATAGAACCTAAGGACATATTTTCCAGATATTTTCTTAAAAACTTATCAAACCTCTGTCCAGCCTCGTTTGAAGTTATTATAACCTCCTTCATTCTAAAACCTCCTAAGTATATTTTAACCATATCCTAATCTTTCCTTGCAATAACATAATTATAATTAAATTAAATTTATTTTTCTACAAAAAAATAAGGGCAAATTGCCCTTATCCGCATCCTCCCCCGCCATATAGGGATTCAACTGAAAATCTTTTACCAAAGTAAGTATTTCTATAGTCGATTATAAAACCAGGAGTATATTCAACCATCTCTTCATCAAGTATTATCTTTACTCCTTCTACTTCAAAAACCTTATCATCTTCCTTTGGCACATCCAGCGCCATACCAAAACTTGGGCCGCCTCATCCAAAGCCTGCAATATATACCCTTATACCATATTCTTCTCCTTTTTCTTCAATCTTTTTCTTAAGCTCTATAGCTGCATCTTGAGATATTTTAATTTGCATTTTTATCCCTCCATTTTAATACCCTTTACAGGTATATTATATGTCATATTTTGACCAAATTCAACACTCTTAAGAAAAAAATGTGATTATTTTATGATAATGTCATGTTGTAAAGTAATATGATAAAATGTCAC
>JAOAEI010000108.1 GCA_026416875.1 Caloramator sp. | reverse complement strand
TGTTACAACTAGTAAAAGTATAGACGAAATAATAAAGAATATCCCAGGTAATGGAAAATTTATGTATAAGGCATTACATACCTTTTCAAATTATGACTTGATGAAGATGATTGAGGATAAGGGAGTAAAACTTAAGATTGAACGAGGAGACAGAGTCTTCCCTGAAAGCGATAAATCAAGCGATATAATAAAATGTTTTGAGAAATATTTACAAGAAAATGAAGTGAAAATTATGTTAAATACTAAAGTTACAGATATTCTAGTAAAAAATAATAAAGCAATTGGGGTTGAGATAAACGGAAAGGAAAAAATTTTTTGTGATGCAGTAATATTATCAACTGGAGGAGCTTCATACCCAGGGACTGGTTCAAGTGGAGATGGATATAGATTTCTTAAAAAGCTAGGACATACTATAATTGATTTAAAACCTTCGTTAGTGCCACTTGTTGTTAAGGAAGATTGGGTTAAAGAATTAATGGGTCTTACCCTTAAAAATGTTGAAATAAAAGTTAAAAATAACAATAAAGTTATATATCAGGATTTTGGCGAAATGCTTTTTACCCATTTTGGGATTTCAGGACCTATAGTTCTTTCTGCAAGTAGAAGTGTAGTTGATATTTTACCTAAAGAAGTTGAATTTATAATTGATTTAAAGCCTGCATTATCATTTGAAGAATTAAATAAAAGAATTTTAAGGGATTTTGAAAAATATAAAAATAAAGATTTTAAAAATTCTTTGGATGATCTTTTACCTCAAAAACTTATACCTATCATAATAAAATTATCTCAAATCGATCCTAATAAAAAGGTTAATTCTATAACAAAAGAAGAAAGATTAAAGCTTGTTAGTCTTTTAAAGGAGTTTAAACTAACAATTATTGGCACACGACCATTAGAGGAAGCCATTGTTACAAGAGGTGGAGTATCGATAAAAGAAGTAGATCCTCAAACAATGGAATCAAAGATAATCAAAGACTTATATATAACTGGAGAGCTTTTAGATGTTGATGCCTATACTGGAGGATTTAATCTTCAGATAGCCTTTTCTACTGGGTATTGTGCAGGATATTATTGTTAGAGGTGATATCAATGTATTCTATTAGGGGTGCTATAACCATTGAAAAAGACACAAAAGAAGAAGTTTTTTCTGCTACAACTGAATTATTTAAAACAATAGTTAAAGAAAACGACTTGAGTATTGAAGATATATTTACTATTATTTTTACAGCAACAAAAGATATTAAAAGTGCATATCCTGCTGAAGCATTGAGAAAGATGGGTTTAAAGCATATTTCTTTTATGTGTATGCAGGAGATGTATGTAGAAAATAGCCTTAATAAATGTATTAGGATTTTAGTATTGGTAAATGGAGATAAAAAACAAAGTGATGTTAAAAATATATATTTAAAAAATGCAACTGTATTAAGACCTGAATTATATGAAGGAATTTAACTTTTTTTATCGAATTATTAATAAAGGGGAGTTGTAGATGAAAAAATTTTCTATAGCTATTGATGGACCAGCAGGTGCAGGAAAGAGCACTATAGCAAAAATTATCGCTCAAAGATTAAAAATAGAATATATTGATACTGGAGCTATGTATAGGGCTATAACTTTAAAAGCTATTAGAAATGGGATAGATATAGGTAATATAGATAAAATTGTTGAGTTATTAGATAAAACAGATATAAATTTTACTAATGGTAGAGTTTATTTAGATGGAGAAGATGTATCCGATGAAATAAGATTACCTGAAATAGGTAATCTTGTTTCTCAAGTAGCTGCAATAAAAGAAGTCAGAGAAAAATTAGTTACACTCCAAAGGGATATTGCCAAAAATAAAAGTGTAATTATGGATGGGAGGGATATTGGAACGAATGTTTTAAAGGATGCTGATATTAAGATATTTTTAGTTGCATCTGTTGAAGAAAGGGCAAAAAGAAGATACAAGGAACTTTTAGAAAAGGGAATAGATGTATCCTACGATGATATAGTTAAAGAAATTGAAAAGAGAGATTACATAGACTCAACTAGAGAAGTTAATCCATTAAGAAAAGCGGAGGATGCTATTATTGTTAATAACACTGATAAGACATTAAATGAGGTTATTGATGAGATATTAAGTATTGTTTACAAAAAGTTGAGGTGTAATGTATGAGCCTATATAGAATTTTGAGGTTTATTGTTAAGGGGCTGTTTAATTTAATTTATAGAATTGAAGTAAAAGGAATTGAAAATATTCCCCAAGATGAAGGCGCACTAATTTGTCCTAATCATTACACATGGGCTGATCCTGTCTTAGTGGCAATTGTAACACCAAGACCTATAAGATTTATGGCAAAATATGAGGCTTTTTCAAATCCTATTTCAAGGTATTTATTAAAAAAATTAGGAGCTTTTCCTGTAAGAAGGGGGGAACCAGATTTAAATGCTATAAAGACAGCATTAAAACTATTGAAGGATGGACATTTGCTTGGACTTTTTCCTCAGGGAACTAGAGTTAAGGGAGAAGATTTAGGCAAAGCCCATTCGGGAGTAGCTTTACTTTCAATTAAATCTAACAAAAAAGTAATTCCTGTATATATAGGAGGAAGCTATATCCCCTTTACAAGGATGAAGGTTTATTTTGGAAAACCTATCGATTTTTCATCATATTATAAGGACAAGCTAAGCGGTGAAGACTACTTAAGATTGAGTCAAATAGTTATAGAGAAGATTAAGGAATTAAAAGAGGGGGGAATAAATGATGGAGATACTTCTTGCTAAAAATGCTGGATTTTGTTTTGGGGTTAAAAATGCTATGGAAAGGGCATTAAAGGCTTCAGAGGAAGAAAAAAATGTAAAAACATTAGGGCCTATTATTCATAATCCAGATGCGGTAAAGCTTCTAGAAGAAAAGGGAGTTTTTTCATTAAATAACATAGATGAGGTTCAGAAGGATGATACGATAATAATAAGATCCCACGGCATAGGAAAAGCTGAATATGAAATCTTAAAGAATAGGGCTATGAAGGTAATAGATGCTACTTGTCCGTATGTAAAAAATATTCATAATATAGTAGAAAAGTATTTTAAAAACGGTTATAAGATAGTTATAATAGGAGATTCTGAACATCCTGAAGTAAAGGGCATTAATGGCTGGTGTGATAATAAAGCAATTATTTTAAAGGATATAGATGAAGTTGATGAGGATAATTTTAAAAATCAAAGGGTTTGTGTTGTTTCTCAGACTACATTTAATGCAAAAAAATGGCATGATGTAGCTTGTAAAATTATTTCGTTTACAAAAGAAGCTTTAATTATTAATACAATTTGCAGTGCTACTGAAATAAGGCAAAAAGAAACAGAAGACATATCAAAAAAAGTTGACCTAATGATAGTTATTGGTGGAAAAAATAGTTCAAATACAAGAAAACTTTATGAAATTTCAAAGGAAAATTGTAATAATGTAATACTTATTGAAAATGCGAAAGAACTTGATATAGAAAAAATAAAACAATTCAATAAAATAGGAATAACTGCTGGTGCATCTACACCACAATTTGTTATAGATGAAGTAATGAATAATTTAATTAAGACATCAAATGAAGATAAGCATACTGAAGTGTTTGAGAAAAATAAATTGGAAACAAAATCTGAAGCTTCTAATGATATAGATTTAAACTATTTTAGCGATTTTATAAGGATTGAAGTAGGAGATGTTGTAAAGGGTAAGGTTATTCATGTTACAAGTGAAGAGGTATATTTTGATATAGGATATAAATCCGATGGGGTTTTACCAAAGGAAGAGGCATCAAACATGCAGATCAATTTAAAGGAATACTTCAAAATAGGAGAAGAATATGATGTTGAAATTATAAAACTCAATGATGGCGAAGGAACTGTTCTTTTAAGCAGAAGAAGCTTAGAAAAGGATGAATTAATAGAAAATCTGAAGAATTATAAGCATGATGGAACATTAGTTGATATAGAAGTTATTAGAATGGTTAAGGGAGGCTTTGAATGTAAAATTGGTGATTTAAGATGCTTTATGCCGCTTTCACACTCAGGAATTGATTTGATAAAGGATAATCCTGAGGATTTAATAGGCAAAAAGCTTAAAGCAAATATTTTAGAAGTTAAAGAAGACGATAGAATTGAAATAATAGTTTCAAGGAGAGAAGTTGCAAGACAAGAAAGACAACAAAGATCAAGAAATATTATTTTAAATCTTCAGGAAGGTATGACGCAAAGAGGTAAAGTTAAGACAATAATAGATTCAGGTATATTTGTTGATACTGGAGATTATGATGCCTTCATTCCTGTTTCTGAATTATCATGGAAGAGAGTTCAAAAGCCAAGCGATGTGATTAAAATAGGAGATATTGTTGAATTTTTAATAATAAAGTTAGATAAAGCATTAGGTAAGGTTACTGGAAGCATAAAACGAACTATGGAAACCCCTTGGGAAAAGTTTATTAAAAAATACTCTGTAGAAGATATTGTAGAAGGTAAAATAGTTGCATTTGCGGAATTTGGTGCTTTTGTGGAGTTAGAAGAAGGTGTTCAAGGTTTAGTTCATATATCAAACATGTCCCATATTAAGATTAATAAGCCGCAGGATATAGCAAAGATTGGTCAAAAAGTAAAGGTAAAAATAATAGATATAGATTATGAAAACAAGAGAATATCACTATCTATGAAGGATGCAAAAAAATAGCAGGTATTAACCTGCTATTTCAGATTGTTGACAAAGTATAATTTTTTTAAAGAGAATCCACCACAAAAAAAGGATTCTCTTTTTTTATGTCGAA
>JAOAEI010000107.1 GCA_026416875.1 Caloramator sp. | reverse complement strand
TAAAAGTGACATTTTTATGCGATAATTAACTTAATTTTTTATTATTTTTAGGTGACATTTTTAAAAAATATTGACAGGGCATTATGCCCTTGGATGCGATTTTTTATAAACTTCTCCTATTTTATTATTATAAAGCTCTGCATAAATTTGAGTTGTAGATATATCAGAATGTCCTAATAATTCCTGTAGAGATTTTAAATCTGCTCCATTTTCTATCAAGTGTGCTGCAAAGGAGTGCCTTATTATGTTAGGAGTTATTTCTTTTTGTATATTCGCAAGATTAGCATAATATTTTAATATTTTCCAAAAACCCTGCCTTGTCATTCTTTCTCCTTTGTTATTGACAAACAATGCTTCCTCTTCCTTATCCGAGAATAATTTATCCCTTAATACAATATATCTCTCTAGTGATTGTAATGCTATTTTCCCTAAAGGTATAATCCTTTCTTTATTTCCATTACATTTTAAATATCCTAACTTTAAATTTACATCTCCTACATTAAGATTTATAATTTCTGATACTCTAATACCTGATGCATATAAAACTTCAAGCATTGCTTTATCCCTTATTGCTTTAAAATCTTCACCTTTAGGCATTGCTAATAATCTTTCAATTTCTTCTAAGGATAAAATTGATGGAAGCTTTTTTTCTATTTTGGGAGTTTCTATTTCTAAAGTAGGATCGGATTGAATTGAAGATTTTTTATATAGCATCCTATAAAACGACCTAATTGCAGCTAAGCTTCTTGATATAGAAGATGTCGCTCTACCCTTTTTTTGCATATACAAAAAATATGCTATAATATTAGCCTTTTTAATATTCTTATAGTCTAATTTATTTTCCTCTAAATATAATAAAAAATTTTTAATATCTCTAATATATGATTCCAAAGTATTTTCCGAAAGTCTCTTGTTCCTTAAGAATGCATCAAACTCTCGTAATATATCTTCCATCGTAAAATCCCCTTTATTTTAGATTTAAATATATCTATCTAGGAATATTTATTATTTTTTTTACGATATCTAACAGTCCTTTTTCATCAATTCCATAATTTACAACAAAGATAGCATCATCTTTATTAACGTTATGGTTTTTTAAAAATATAGAATTTATAAGTAGAGGAAATATAACACCGATTGTCAATATAATAATTAATATTTTTATAAAAAATTTTACTTTTTTCATTCCATCACCTTATTGAATTACTAAATATGTAGATAATGCTTTAATAATTTTCATTATAACAAAAGATTCTAATATGTTACCTATAAATATAATAAAAAACAAAGCTAAAATATTAAAAGAATATGCTATAACATCATTTTGATTTCTAAAGCTATTATTTTTTTTAATTAGATTTAAGCTATAAGCAAAACTAAAGGAACAAATAAATAAATAGGCAGGGATATAAAATAAATTTTGTGGCAAAAATGATAAAAGTATAAACAAAAATCCCTTCATTCCAAAGGCTTGAAGTATAAATGCCACATTAAAGCCAATAATAAATCCTTTAAATAGCGATACTAAATTTGAAAAAATTATACCTACATAGGTTAAACTTAAAATCCATACTAAAAGAACCATTATTAGATTGTTTTTTAAAAGTTTAAAAAAAATTATAAAGCTATTAGTATTTTCTTTATAAACAACTTGGAAAAAATTATTTAAATACATTACAAGTTGTTGTTTTTCTGTGAAGTTAATCCCCTTAGCACTTAGGGCCCCTAATACAATACCAAAAGTAAATATTAAAGTTATTACAAAGTAAATCCATAGGTTGTCCTTGATATTTGTATATATTTTATAATTTACTCTTCTTCTCGTAGTAATTCCCCCTTTATAAAATACCTCTTAAAATAAATATATGTAACAAAGGGGGCTAAAATGATTAAATATAATCCTTAGCTAATAGTATACCTATAATTGTTTTTGCATCCTTTATTTCTCCTTTTTTTATCATCCTAAGTGCTTCCTCTAATGTAACTTCAAAAGTCACAACATGTTCACCTTCATCTAAGTTAACTTTTCCATTTTCTAATTTATCACTAAAATAAATATATAGTATTTCTGAGGAATATCCTGGTGAAGGATAAAATTTTGTTAACAACTTAATTGACTTTGGAATTTTTCCTGTTTCCTCCTCAAGTTCTCTTATTGCACATGATTCAGGATCTTCATTCATCTCAAGCTTGCCTGCTGGTATTTCTATTAGGACTTCCTCTGTCGGTTTTCTAAACTGTTTTATAAGAATTATCTTCTTATCCTCAGTTACAGCTACAACACCTACTCCACCATTATGCTGAACTATTTCTCTTGTTGCCTCTTTACCATCAGGTAAAAGAACCTTATCTTTTCTCACATTCAAAATCCTACCTTTATACTTTATTTCTGATTCTAATGTTTTTTCATAAAAATTCATGATTAACACCTCTTTAAATATTACATTAATAAGGCCATTCCTTTCGGAATAGCCTATTTTTAACCAAGTTTCTGTTTTAATCTTAATTTATCAGCGATCATAGCTATAAATTCTGAGTTAGTTGGTTTTCCTTTGTCATTGTGAACTGTATATCCGAAAATTCTATTAATCGTTTCTACCTTTCCTCTTGACCACGCCACTTCAATAGCATGTCTTATTGCTCTTTCAACTCTACTTGCAGTTGTATTGTATTTTTTAGCTATAGATGGATATAATTCCTTAGTAACTGCACTTAAAAGTTCTATATCGTTCACAACCATCTGAATCGCTTCGCGCAAATATAAATAACCCTTTATATGAGCTGGAACACCTATTTCATGGATTATATTTGTTATTTCCGCTTCTAATGAGTTTGAATTATTTATATGTATCGTTTCTGATACACTAACAGTATTTCTTCTAACTTCTGGAACTGATCCTGATGATGCAAAAAGCTGTCTTATTCTTTTGCTAAATATATCCATATCAAAGGGCTTAACAACATAGTATTCAGCACCTAAGTTTATGGCCCTTTGAGTTATTTTATCTTGTCCAACTGCAGATAAAATTATTACCTTAGGCATTGGAATATCATCCATGGAATTTAACTTTTCCAATACACCCAATCCATCTAAATGAGGCATGATTATATCTAAAACTAAAACATCAGGTTTATTAGCTGCTACAAGCTTTACCGCCTCAATTCCATCCTTTGCTACACCAACTACATCAAAATCCTCTTGAGTCCTAAGGTATTCACTAAGAATTGTTGTAAATTCTTTGTTATCATCTGCAATTACTATTTTTATTTTTCTTTCCTCCATCTAATAACCCCCTCACATTTCCATTATCTAACAATATATGTATTCGACAAATGAAATAAAAATCCTGCTAACAAATTAAAAAATTTTTTAAAAATTGAAATAAAATGAAAAAAAACTGTTAAAAAATTAAGGGACTATAAATTATACCCTTGTTCTTTTAGCATCCATTCAATATAAATTCCATACCCCATATCAGGTCTGTTTATAAACACATGTGTTATTGCACCTACAATTTTTCCATTTTGTAAAATTGGACTACCACTCATTCCTTGCACAATCCCTCCGGTCTTTGCTAAAAGTTCCGGATCAACAATTCTTATAATCATGCTCTTAGGGCTAGGTTTTGTCTGCTGAATAATTTTTTCTATTACAATGTCATATTCTTTAACCGTATTGCCATCTAAAGTTGTTAGAATCGTAGCTGGACCTTCCTTAACTTCATATTGGTGAGCTATTGGAAGAGGATCATTGTATATATTATTATTATAAACTTTTAACAATCTTCCGTAAATACCACAGGAAGTATTTTTTTCAATATCACCAATTGAAGAATTATCTATAAAGATCCCCTTTAACTCTCCTGGCTTTCCTCTAAGGCCTTGTTCTATTGCAATTATATTAGCATCATATATATTTCCCTTTTTCAAAGGAAATAACATCCCTGTATCAACGTCGTTTATAGGATGACCTAATGCACCAAAATTTTTATTTTTAGGATCATAGTAAGTTAATGTTCCTATACCTGATGTTGAATCTCTAACCCACAGTCCTATTTTATAATCATTGTTTTTAGCTTTTACAGGCTTTAATTTTATAATTTTAATTTCTTCTTTCCTTTTTATTTTTAACCTTATATTTTCACCCTTTGAGCTTTTAACTATGCTAAGAAGATCATAAACGTTGTCTAAGTCCTTTCCTTCAGCTTCTATTATAAGATCACCTATCTCAACTCCACTTATAGCAGCAGGACTTTGTTTATATCCATCATGGGTTTCTATATCTGAAAAACCCACGACTATAAGACCATTACTATATATCTTAACTCCTATTGGCTGTCCACCTGGAAATAGCCTTATTTCAGGAGTGACATTTACCGTCATCGTTTTTACTGGAATAAGCCCCAATAACTTTATCTTAAAATCTATTTTTTTCTGATTTTTACTTATATCTCCTTCTACCTTATAAAAATATTTATTTTTTAAAATATTTTTATAAAGAAATTCACTAGATATTTCGTTTTCTGTAACATTTATAGACGAAGGTATATATAAAAATTCACTTACTATTATTAACGATAGGAATAAAGCAATATATATAAACTGTTGCTTTAAGTTTTTCAAACATTTCAAATTTATCACTCCCTATTCCTTTTTATTCCTCTCACCTTCCTTTCTCTATATCTAAATTAACCTTTTTATTGTCCATATATACTAGAATAATACTGTCATATTGGACATTCTTGGGCAATGACTATTTTATCTATAAAATTTTGGTTCTATAATAAATGTTGGGGTTGTAAATAAACCTCAACATTTTTCTGTAAATACAAAAAAGCACTTTATTCAG
>JAOAEI010000106.1 GCA_026416875.1 Caloramator sp. | reverse complement strand
TTTGATTATAAAACTTCTATTTTTTTTGTCAAGAATTATTTTTTACCTAAACAGTAAAATATATTATAATTATAATAAAACTTAAGTTTATGATAAGGATTGTGATAAAATGCAGCATATTTTAAAGTTTATTATAACTATAGTAACTGGATTTATAACAGGAATATTTTTTGCACTTCCTTTGGGTCCTGCTGGGCTTGAGTCCATTAAACAAACTTTAAAAAATGGGATAAAAGAGGGAATAAATGTTGCCCTTGGTGCTGTAAGTGCCGATGCTTTAGATTTAATTTTTATAAATGTAGGCCTTTTTAATCTTTTCAACGACAATAGAAAGTTAGAAGCAATGTTTTTTATAATATGCGGTCTTTTAATTATAGTATTTGCAATTTTGGATTTTAATAAAGTAAAAAATGATAATTTTATAAAAAAATACGATTCAATGCCATTTTTAAAGGGTTTTTTCCTTGCTTTTTTTAACCCGATGACCCACTCTTTTTGGATAACTGTGAGTGGAACTATCATTCATAGATTTAGCGATAACGGAATATTAGTTTATTACTCATTTTTGGTATTTTTGATTTTAGGTATGGCCGCATGGTTTGTTTTTCTAAACATTTTAGCATTAAAGGGCTTTAGAAAATTTATAGAAGGAAATGATAACAAAACAGAAATGGCAATGGCCTTTGTTATGCTGATAATAGGAATAGGTTTTTTAATCTATGGTGGTTTAGAAATAATTAAATTTATGTGATATAATAAATGATGTAGAATCTCGGGGGGATGGGTATGGCAAGACAAAATGGAATTACAATAGAAGATATTTTACAAATGGAATGTATGCAAAGGAGCAAAATCATTGCGGGACATGGGGGAATTAAAAACACGGTTTCAAGGGTAAATATTATGGCAGATCCTGATATCTTAAACTGGGTTAGCGAAGGAGAGCTTTTACTAACAACAGCATATGCTCTAACAAATGATGTAGAATTTCAAAAAAAGTTTATATTATCCTGCAGCCAAAAGAAACTTTCAGGTCTTGGAATTAAAATTTATCCCTACATAGAAAAATTAGATGAATCTGTCTTAGAGCTTGCAAACAGCATTTCATTTCCTATAATAGATCTTTATTATGCAACTCCCTTTTCAGAGATAATAACTCCCATATTTAAAGAGATTTTTAACAAGCAGACGATACTCCTGCAAAGGCTGGAAAACGTCCACGAGAGCATGATGAATATAATGTTAAAGGGAGGAAGCATTGAGGAGATTATCAACGTAGTGTATGAAAACATAAAAAACCCTGTTATTCTTAGGCTTAATTACCCTGAAAAAAACATATTAAAACTTGATGGAATAGAAGATGATATAAAGGAGAAGATAAAGAAAAATTTCGAAGAATTTTACAGCAAAAACAAAGGAACATTAGAAAAGAAATTCTATGAATCAGTAGAAAGAATTCAAGGAAAAAATGTTTCAAGGATGGTTATGCCTATTGTAGTTAAAAATACAGTTTACGGCCATATTTTTTCCTGGGCAATAAATACTCCTCTTGGTGGGTTTGACCTTTCGGTTTTGGAGATCGCTGCAACGACTATGGCTGTAGAGATACTTAAACTATTATCCTTAAGGGAGGCAGAAAATACTCATAAAATTGAATTTATTGAAGACCTCTGTTCTAATGACCAAAAAAGAAAGGAAAAGGCAGAAGGAAGCTTTAGCATTTATAATTTTGGTCCTGAGGATATTTACTGCTATATAATAGTGAAAATTAAAAGAAGCTATAAAAAAGCGGATTTAAATTTATATAGTGACAATATTTATCTTTCAAATATATTAGAAGAAATTATATCTAAATTAAAGTTAAATGGTTTGGTAGCTACTCGAAAGGATCAAATCGACATACTGCTTTGCTTTAAAAGGGATGAGGATGTAAAAAGGAGGATAAATACCTTTAAGGATGAAGTATTAGATCTTTTCAGCAAAAAAATATTTTTGGAATATAAGATAGGTATTGGAAGATGTTTAAAGGGAATAAAAAACATTGAAAAGAGCTTTAAGGAAGCACAAAAATCTATTAGAGCAGTTGATATCTTAAATGATAGAAATATAGCATTATACGATAATCTTGGGATTTATAAGCTTCTTTGTAATGAAGATATAAAAGATGAAATAATGGATTTTTACAGGTCCACAATAGAAGTTTTAGATGAATATGATAGTAGAAAATCAACCGAGTTTGTAAAAACTTTAAAGATTTATTTTGAATGCAACGGAAATTTAAAAAGGATGTCAGAAGTTTTATATACCCATTATAATACTATACTTTACAGGCTCCAGAGGATAAAGGAGATTACAGGCCTTGATGTAGAAAGGGAAAACGATAGGCTTTGCCTCCATTTAGCGCTTAAAATAAGGGATGTAATTAAAAGTTAAAAAGGTTTAGCAGCAATAGCACATCTTCTTGAGAATAAACAAAAATATTAAAATCGAAAGAATCCTATTAATGTCAACCCTTCCTTTACAGGGCCTGTGGGAAGTTACGCAAAGGCAGCTTAAAGATTTTATTAAATCGGCCATTGCTTTTTCTTTGCAGGCATAGGCATTGACTAATTGTTTTGTAAGAAGAACCCTCTTTTCAATGGGGTAAACATCTTTTAATTCACTAGAAATATTGCAAAAAAGGCAGCTCAGACATTCGGCTATCTGTGCCTCTGAATTTAAAATGCTCTCTATGGATTCTTTTATTTTAAATTCCTTTGATTCAAAAGGATAGTCCATTCCCATATTCTTAACTCCTTTTAATTGATTATGTATGCTGCCTCTACGGGCAGCTATTTTTTACATTCTAGACATTTACATACATCAAAAGGAGAAACTCCTAAGTCAGCGGCCTCCTTTTTTGCAACGGCTTTAATTATGTCAGCAATAGCCTTTTCCTTTACGGTATAGCCGCAGAGAATGGACTTTAACAAAGAAATTTGTTCTTTAATCTGATTTATATCATCAGGATTTGTTACGGTTTGCTCAAGGGATGGTTTTAAAATGTTACAAAAAAGCCAAGCAAGTCCTTTAAGCTCATTGGCAATAGCAGCCATTATAGCCTCCATAGATTCAAGGTCTATATTATTTGGTTCTATTGCAGGCATATTATTCCCTCCATTTTATAAAATTTAGCTATTTTTAAATTAACAACAACATTTGTCCTTACCCTCCGGGACTAGCCCCTTTACTAATCCAAGTTTACATGCAAGGGCATTTATAATCTCAGCTATTGCAAATTCTTTGCAGGCATAAGCTAAAAGCAATTTTTTGATTAAAGATGCAATTTCAGGAGTTAAAGGCAAAACATTAGAACCGTCGGTAAGGAGCTTATAAATGTTGTAAATCAAAGACGGATAGGCTGGAGTAGGATCTTCAGAGGATGTTGGCTTATATAAAAGGTTACTTAAACAAGTTAAAATACCTGATTCGGCTTCAGCAATGACATCGATGCTCTCAAATTGAGTCAATATTTCTTCTGGGATGCTGTTTTGGGACATACATATTCCTCCTTATCATTATTTCTTAGCGCTATTAGTTTTGGCATACCTTTTTTATAAGAACAGATGCATTAACGCTTTTTGGCTCATTTTGCTGAGTTTTATCGAGGGTAACGTCCTTTAAAACTAATATTCTTAAAACGGTATTTGGAACAGTAATTTCGATTAGACCTTGACCGTATATAAACTGACTTGCAGCGTTATTTTTGTAGGTATATTGAGGCAAAACAGGCTGAGGAGTATTGTTAACAACAAGCTGGATTCCAACGATTGAACGGCTCTGGCAGTTTAAATAAAATGTTACCTTGTAAAGTCCAGGAGAACTTATCGTTATATCAGTAGGCGAAGATGCTTGAAAGCCTATTCCGCCCCTTAAAACTGCACCTTGAAAGGCAATGGCTGAACCTTCATTAAAATTAACAAAATCGTTTCCTTCTAGCCTATATATATATCCCACATCACAAGTTGCTACTTGACCGTTTCCGTTTTCCTCCTTTTCTTCTTCGCATAAGCATTTAAAACACCAGTCAAAGTAGTCACCGCAAAAACATTTGTTTAAGCCCATAATCTTCCCTCCAATTGAAAAAAATTACTAACCTACTATTACATTATGAGGTGCATTTACTTATTGCTACAAAAAGCAACAAAAAAGAAACCCAATTGGGTTTCCTATTCCTCTATTAATGCTATTGCTCTTATTGGTGATCCTGAACCGTCCCTTATTTTAAGCGGAAGGCCAAAGTATAAAAATCTCTTGTTAACGAGCTTATCTAGATTACATAGGTTTTCTGTATTAGTTATATTATATTCTCCACATACAAGGTGGCCTGAAAAATCTAAATCATCAGGGTGGTCGATAGATGGGGCATCAACTCCTATGTTTACAACTCCAAGTTCAGCAAGAAACTTTGCAGCATCGTAGCTAAGGCCTGTATATTCAGTTTGCCATTTTTCAGTTCCAAAGTTTCTATCGTAATGTCCTGTATATAAAAGGACTATATCACCCCTTTTAATTTCCTGCCCTGAATTTTTTATTGCTATTTGAAGGTCCTTAACTTCTATATATCTTGATGCAGGAACAAAGGATACATCTATACAAACGGCACTTCCAAAGAAATATTCTAAAGGCATCTTTTCTATTGTTGCACCTGTAGGTTTATATTCCCAAACAGCATCGCAGTGGGTTCCACCGTGTTCACTTATAAGCAAATTTCTTGCCGAAAAACCCAATGTTTTGCTTCCTGTCTGCTTCATATTTTCTTCATGTGTCATGTTAACCATTATAAATGTCTTTTGATGCATTGGGAAAACTGACATGCCTTGATA
>JAOAEI010000105.1 GCA_026416875.1 Caloramator sp. | reverse complement strand
AAGATAAAGTGAAACTTTAAGATTTATATCCTTTTCAGTTAGATCATTAATATTTCCTGCCTCATCTCCCCCGTGACCAGGGTCAAGTATTATCTTTTTATTATTAAAGTTATTAAGAACATAATCTTTATCTATTTTAAAAAGTTCTATCCCTGTATAATAATATTTTAGTATATCCTCATAACTTTTCCCCATCTTTGCCATCGTATTAGCACCGTCAAGGCATACTCCAAGACCAAGCCCCTCACCTATTTCCTTAACTCCAATGCTTTTTTGCAAAAAATACAGCCTATTGCTCTTTAAATTCAATCCTTCTACAAAATCCTTACCGCTCAAATTTTTATTCATAAATTTTAATCTTTTGATTCTGCCTATTTCATCCCTTTCAACCTCTTCAATGAGTCCCTCCACTTTTTCTTTATAGCCATCTGAAGAAAGGTTAAAAAGCTCCATTATCCTTTTAACTTCAACTTCCACTTCATCCTTCTTTGCCCTGCAAAAATCGCAAAAAACCCTTCTTAAATATCCTATATTGTATCCTAGAACATCCTCAGAATTTGCAGTTGCTCCAGAACAGTTTTTAGTATAATATAGATCAACAATCCTCCCATTATATTTTGCAATTATCCCTTCCGTTTCCTCAATAGCCCTCTTTAACTTCTCCTTTAACTTAACATCAATTTCGTTAAATTCATCTTTATTTAAACTTAAATCCTCCTTATATCCCTCTAAATTCCTTACGTTCCTTGCAATTTTGCTCCTTATTAAAACAGCAAGGGCCTTTAAAGTTTCCTTTTCATATTCGTATAATTCTTTAATTGTAGAAAGTAAATATAAAGCTGCCTCTTCAAGGCCGTAAACCTCATCTTTAACTTTAACTTTAATATCCTCCATATGACCACCCCTAAATCTTGTGGGAAGATTCTCTATATTTTCCTCTAGTTTCTAAGCCTCCAATACCCTTTTCACCGGTTATTGTGCTTTCCAAAACCTCAGTTGGTGATAAAAATTTTGTTATACTTGAAAAGGCAATTTTTTCGCAGACAAAGACAGGATCCATCGCATGGATTAAAACCCTTGATGGTGAGCTTGCAAAATTGGCACCTGCCTCAATTAACGCTTCATAAAAGGATTGGCAGGCCCCTGCGAATATAACAAGATCATCAAAGGAAGGTTCATAATCCCTTGCCCTTCTTACCGCCTCAGCAAAGTATCTTGAATTTCTATAATTGTTTATATCTTTAAAATTCTGCGCTCCTTTAGTTATGCTGTCGTGGCCTGTTAAGACTAATATATCGGGCTTTATTTCCCTTAGAAGGTCTATAACAACATTAGGTTGTTCTGCTTCAGGAACAAACCTTCCAACAACATTTATTCCAAGCTTTTTATATCCCCTAAGGCAAATATTTAGGTATTCCTCATCCCCATCGATGTGCAAAACCCTTCCCGGTCTTCCAACTATCCCCTTTTCTTCTTTAACTTCACCCCTTTTGCCTTTAAAGGGAACCTTTCTGTTAAGAAGAATCTTTTTTATCTTAGCATTTACCTTTCTATTAAACACCTCGTCGTATTCGGCAATCTTATTTAGATCCGGCCTTAAAAGATCCTCCTCAAGGGCGTCTGCAATAATCCTTAGCTCAATCCCCTTTAAAACATAAAGCTTTGTTCCATCCTGCTTTTTTACTATTTGAGTTATTTTAAAATACACATCCCCACCATAGGATTTTCTAACTACTATATCCCCTACCTTTAACTCCTCCATATTACCTACTCCGAAGCTTTCTATAATATCATAATATGAAGTAGCTCTCCCTTTTGACAAAAAAATCCGGGAAATTTCCCGGATTAAAAGCTTTCTAAAAAGCTTATATATTTATCCTTTTCATCTAATATTTCCTTCAACTTTTTAACAAAGCTTGCCTCACTCCAGCCCGGCTCTTTGTAGTAATACCTATTTGCAATCCTCCAAAATCTCTGTGGGAAGGCAAGAAGTGCCTTTAACACCTTAAGTTCATCAACGCTAATTGGCTTTACAGCATTATAGTTATCTACTATCAGATTTGCCTTTTCAAGACTCCAGTCTACCCTCTTTAGAGCCTTTACCATTAATGTAGCAAGATCATATACTTGGATTTCCTCCTTGCAGTAGTCAAAATCAACGATATAAACATCCCCATTATCCTTAATAAGTATATTGTGGTAGGTAAAATCGTGATGGCAAAGAACTTTATCGTTTAAGTCCTTTTGGCAGACCCTGTTATATGCATCAAGGTCTAATTTTTCTATTGCTTTTTTAGCAAGGTCTATATAAAAATCTACATTATCTAGATATAAAATATCAAATTCAGTCTTTTTCTTGTTTTTCCTTGCGATATCCTTCATCTTATTTAAAGTCGTAAGCCTTTTTTCAAAGGTATAGGGAAGCTTTCCGATATCATTTCTTGCCTTTAAATTATCCTCAGGAACAAAATTCCTTGCAGCAAGATGAAATTTTGCTAAAGTTTTAGCTGCAATCTTTAAATCCTCATCATTTCTAAAATCGCATTCCCTTCCATCTATCCATTCAGTAACCACATAAAGATCCTCATTAACGATAGCATAGGGAAGGCCCTTTAAGGATAATTCGTTTTTATCGATTTTATCAAAACCGTTTTTTATGATATGTTCCTTAGCTTTGTATATATACATAAGCTTATGCGGACCGTAATTTACTTTTTTTAAACATTTGTTTCCCTTATTTGTTTTGATAAGATATACCCCCCTCTGGGGAATAAGATCCCTAATTTCAAATCCAAACTGCGTAGAAATTTCAGTTTCCCTAACCATTTTACCACCCCCTATTAATGTTTATGTGTTATTAACTTTTTTTATGTATATTCACCAAATCAAAGATTTCTTCATATTATAAACTGTATATAATTATTAGGTGATCCTATGAAAATCGGAATAGACTCAAGGGCATCTATTTGGTATAGAGGAACTGGCATTGGAACCTACACTTACCAGCTAATTAAAAATATATGCCTAATAGACAAAGAAAATGATTATCTTTTATTTCTTCCAAAGGATAAACTTGACTTTGAGCTGGATGATAATTTTAAAGTTAAACACATAGAAAAAAGCGACAAAGAAACCTTTTGGGAGGAGGTTGACGTTCCAAACATCATAACCGATACGGGTATAGAAGTTTATCATGTTCCCCAAAATGGAATAGGCCTTCCCTACGAGAAAAACTGTAAATTCATAATAACCCTCCACGATGTAATTCCCTATAAAATGCCTGAAACCGTTGGGCCTCAGTATCTCAAAATATATCTTCAGGAAATTCCTAAAATAATTCCTTTATGTGATGGAATAATAACAGTGTCTGAATACTCTAAGATGGACATTCATAAAACATTGGGCTATCCTTTAGATAAAATATATGTAACCTACCTTGCTGCTGAGGATATTTACAGGCCCCTTAATAAAGAATATTGTAAAAAAATGATAAAGGAAAAATATGGCCTTGAAGGTAACTTTATTCTATACGTTGGTGGATTTAGTCCGAGGAAAAATATAAAGGGACTAATTCAATCCTTCAGCCTTATAAAAAATAAAGTAAAAGGATTTAAGCTTTTAATTCTTGGGAAAAAGGGGCGCTCCTACTACGATTACAGGGACCTTGCCCTTAGCCTCGGACTTAAAAACGAATGCCTTTTCCCTGGTTTTATCCCTGTTGAAGACCTCCCTCTTTTCTATAACGCCTCCTATATGCTGGTTTATCCATCCTTTTATGAAGGGTTTGGCCTTCCACCCCTTGAGGCTATGGCCTGCGGAACTCCTGTAATTGCATCAAATACTACTTCCATTCCAGAAATTTTAAAAAATGATGCCCTCTTTATAGATCCTCACAACCCTTATGAAATTGCTGAGTCGATTTTTAAATTAATCGAGGATAAAAAACTCTATGAAGATCTGAAACTTAGAAGCCTTTTAAGAAGCTCCTCCTATTCGTGGAAAAAAACTGCGGTAGAAACTTTAACGATTTATAGCAAATTGTCGAAATAAGGCTCTAAATTTAGGGCCTTTTTTTGTTTTTTGTAATTGAGAGCTCAGCCAAAATATGCTATTATTATACTTAGATTTTAGGGCGGGGGGATTATAATGGACCTTACATTAGTTCAGGAAACGATAAATAGGATAGAAGGAGTTTTAAATTGTAAGGTAGTTTTTGAAAATGATGAAATAAGTGAAATTCATGTCCTTGCAAACAGCTCAAGATCCCCAAAGCAGATAGCAAGGGACATTGAATCCACTTTATTTGCAAAGTATGATTATAAGATAGATAAGAACAAAATAAGCATTGCAGTAATCCAATCGGATGATATGGTAAACCCAAAAAGGGTTAAGCTACATAGCGTATTGGTAAAAACACTTCTTAACAAGATTGAATATAGTGTAATTTTAACCTACGATGGCGTTGAATATTCCGTAGAAGGTTCAGGAATAAACACCCAAGCAAATAGGAAAAAGCTCATAGCAAAGGCGACTTTAGAGTGCGTTGAAAAAATTATTGGACAAGAATACCTTTTCGATGTTCAGGATGTTCTTATAAATACCACAAACACTGTAACTGTAGTTACGGTAATAGTTAATGCTCTTGTCACAGGAAACGAAGAAGCCCTAGTTGGATCTGCAATAGTAAGAAAGGATTTAAACGAAGCAATTGCAAGAGCTACACTGGATGCAATAAACAGAAGAGTTGAAAAGATAACTCAATAGTGTGCAAAAAGGCCGATTATATTTATCCTTTTCCTCTTTAGCGGAGCAACGCAACAGGCATTAGCGGAGCCCTGTTAGCCAAAACGCAAAGGGGGTAATCTGCATGAAGAAAATATTACCTGCAATCATAGCTCTTTTAACAC
>JAOAEI010000104.1:4638-4924 GCA_026416875.1 Caloramator sp. | reverse complement strand
GGCTTAATTAAATCAAAGTTTTAGAGAAAATAAATGGCTGCCTTAATAGGCAGCTTATATTTTGTGGTAATATATAAAAAATATTGAAAATTATGTAAAATAGTTATAAAATATACTTAGAATGTTGTAAATGGTGATATATATGAAGAATTTTATTAAAGAACTTTTTATATTTCTGGTAAAATCAATATTGATTTTATTAATCGGTTTAGCATTAACTTATTTAGTTTCTTGGAAATATGGTTATGATTTCTCTGCTATATTATTTTACGTTGGATTGATATTT
>JAOAEI010000104.1:406-4628 GCA_026416875.1 Caloramator sp. | reverse complement strand
ATATTTACCCTTATAGGATGTTTTTCATGGTATGGAAGACTAAGGATGGAAACAAATCAGGCCTATGTATTAACAAAGACGCTCACTAATGCAGGCACCTCTAAGGATTCCTATCAAGACTATCTATCAAGGGATAAGAGTCTTAACTTTTTGCTTATTATGGCTTGGATAGGTATATGGCTTATTGTTTTAAGTTATTTTGTAACTTGATTTTGACTGGAGTGGTAAATATATGAAATATATGTCTGTATCTCTTCTACTTTTACTTTCAATCTTTTTGCTTTCCTCCTGCCAAAGAAAAACAGTTTTAAAGCCTGACACCCCAGAAAACACAGTTTGGCTTTTTAAAAGGTCTGTTGATGATGGTAAATATGATAACTTAAAGCAACTTTTTACAGATGAAGGAAAAAACACTATTTCATTAGATACATTTAATAAAATAAGGAAAATTTCAACACCAGGTGCAAGCTTTATTAATTATCAACTTTTAACTTTCACAAATGGTGAAATGGTCCTTGTTAGATTAAGCCCCAACAAAATTAATGGAGAATATAAAATAGAAGATGTAATAATAGTTCCTAAAGAAGCTAAAAAAGTGTTTATGGATAATAAATGAGAGTTTTTATTTTGATTTGAATTAAGGGGGTAAAATTAAAGGAAAAATTTAGCAAAAAACTATATTGGGGAATAATAGTTTTAGCTATATCTATTTTAATTTCGAGTATAATTCTTTCCTATACGGCCATAAAAATTACAAATCAAATTCAAGCTAATTCTATGAACATTAATAAAAAATTATTAACGTTAAACGAAGCTTCTAAATATATAAATCTTTCAGAAGAAGAAATATTAAAGATTATTTATGAAGAAGAAAAACAAATAATAACATCCCATGGTTTTACAGGGCGAAGGTTTCCTTATTTAAAGATAAATGATAAATATTATGTCCCTAAAGATTTGCTCGATGAATGGATTAAGGATGCAAGTGGAAAAAGCTATTAAATATAGAATTTAACATTTTTCAGTTAAAGAGCTTATATAGGCTCTTTTTTATTTTCTTTATATTTTTTATCTTGGTTTTTGTGGTATATTCTATTTTAAATATAAAATGTCGAAATATGTAATTTAATATAATATTGTGCAAGTATGTGTAATAATATATAATGAATTTTGTGCGCTTTTAAATATAAATAAAATTTTATTTAAAATTTAATTTAACATTTGTCAAGCTAAATTTATTTAGACTGGAGGGGAATTTGCGATGCATACTAAAAAAAGTAAACAAGCTAAACAAGGTTCTATAAAAACGATGATATTTATTATTCCATTAATTATTGTATTGGTTGGGGAAATATTAATAGGGGCTATTTCAACGTATATAATGAGGGAAAGTATACTAAATGAAATGAGGCGAAATGGTTTTATTATTTTACAGCAAGTAATTGATAGGATCGAAGATAGTCACAAATCTTTAGGTAATTTAGATAATTCTATGAATGAAGAAAAATATATTAATAAGTATCAAGAAATAGTAGACGATTTAGGTAAAGAGGAAAATATAGTGTATGCTCTTTTTATAGATAGAAATTTAAGAGCAGTAGCTCATAGCAATAAGGAAAGAATAGGAATTGAGCTTAGCGATGAAGGAAGTAAAACAGCTGCTGTAGATGGAAAGCCTTACAGCTCAATATATTTTTATGAGGCTAAAAAGATAAAGGTTTACGATGTCTTGCTACCAGTTATTATAGACGGAAAACATATTGGAGCAGTGAATATAGGTTTTTCAATGGAAAAGGTTCAAGCAGCAATAAACAAAAATATTATGATTTTTATAATTGTGGGGATAATAGTTTTTGGATTGATGGCTTTAGCCTTATATATATCATCAAATACTTTAACTAAAGCAGTAAATAAATTGAAAGAAAAAATGCAAGTTATAGCATCTGGTGATTTAACGATTAGCATAATAAATGAAAATTATAGAAGAAATGACGAAATTGCTCAAATGGAGATTGCTATGGACAACATGATAAAGAATATGAGGGAAATTATTGCAAATGTAAAGGAAAAGTCAATGGATTTAAGTATAAGCTCAAATTCCCTTTCAGCAACTTCTGAAGAAATGGCGTCATCATCACAGGAACTTGCAAGGACGATGCAACAGGTAGCCGCAGGAGCATCAACACAGGCAAATGATTTGCAGGATATTGTAAATTTAATGGGCAGATTAACTAATAACATAGAAAATGTTTATAAAGAGCTTCAAAATGTAAAGACTGAAACTAATACAACAACTGATAGAGCAAATCATGGCAAAAAGGAAATGGATAAACTAGTTAAATCAATAGAAGAAATAAGGAATGCCTTTGAAGTAGTTGTGTCAAAAGTAAACAACCTAACAAGCTCAGTAAAGCAGATTAGCAATATAACTGATGTGATAACTTCAATATCAGAACAAACTAATCTTTTAGCGTTAAATGCAGCCATTGAAGCAGCAAGGGCTGGAGAAGCGGGTAGAGGATTTGCAGTTGTTGCTGATGAGGTAAGAAAGTTAGCAGAAGAGTCTAAAAAGTCCACAAGTGAAATAGTTGAGCTTGTTAATTCAATTCAATTAGATACTGATGAAGTTATAAATACATCTAATGAAGTAGAAAAATTTATAAAATCTCAAACAAGTTCAGTAGAAAATACTGTAGGAGCTTTTGCTGAGATTCTAGAATCTATTGAAAATATTGCACCATTAATGAATAGAACTTATGAAGCAATGGATGAAATTGTGGAATCAAAGGATGAAGTATTATCGAAACTTGAAACAGTGAGTGCTATTACTCAAGAGAACAGTGCTGCATCAGAAGAGGTAGCAGCATCATCAGAAGAACTTTCAGCTTCCTCTGAAGAAGTTGCAGCAACTGCTCAAACTTTAAATACAATGGCAAAGGATTTAGATGAAATCGTTAATAAATTTAAAATATAAAGCAGTGCAGTAAGGTAATTCCTTACTGCCTTAAATTTGTTTGAAATTATGGGGGGATTCTGTTGGTTTCTATAGCTTCCAAGCCATATCAGAATGTTTTTATAGAAAATAAAGAGGAACTAAAAAAGATTCTATTTGAGAATAAATATAAAGCCTGAACTTTTGGTTCTTTTGCCTAAAAATAAAAAATCTTTAGAGGATGAAGTTAACTTATCATTAGCAGTGCTATTATTTATAAAAAATAAGGTCACATTAGCAAAGGCGGCTGAATTAGCAGGAAGAAGTTTAGAAGAATTTATAGAAATTTTAAAACAGCATGATATTCCATGGGGTGAGTATACTGAAAAACAATATGACCAAGATCTTGAAACTATAGAGGATTTAATGGGCGGTAATATTTGATGAAAAGAAAATATTTGATTGAGGGTTATAAAAATCATTAACACAACAGTCACTAACTGCATATTATAAACCAGAATTCTATTTTTGGGGGATAATATGGTAAAATCAAGACACTACCTTGCAAGTGCAAATACTTCTGCGGGTTTTGTAAATTATTTTGACTATGTTTTAAGGGATGCCCAAAGGGTTTATATTATAAAGGGAGGCCCTGGGACAGGAAAATCAACATTTATGAGGCTCATTGGAGAGGACCTTTTAAAGGAAGGAATGAGTGTCGACTTTGTTCACTGCTCAGCTGATAAAGATTCCCTTGATGCAATTGTAATTAATGATATTAACGTTGTAATTGTCGATGGAACTGCTCCCCATGTTATTGATCCTAAATATCCTGGGGCAGTTGAAAGGATTCTTGATTTTGGCGAATATTGGGATATTGATTATTTAAGAAGTCGAAGGGATATAATTAGATTTTATATTGATGAGATAGAAAATCAATATAAGGCTTTCTTTAAACATATGAGGGCTGCAAAATCAATTCATGATAAATGGGAAAAGGAATATTTAAAGGGAATGGATTTTAATAAGGCAAATGAAATTACTAATAAATTAATTGATGAGGTTATTAAAGGATTTATCCATAAAAAGCCCAAAGAATGGCATAGGTTTGCAGGAGCGATGACACCTCAGGGACAAATTAGTTTTTATGACAATTTAACTCAGGATATAAAGAATAGGTATATAGTAAAGGGAAGACCAGGAACAGGTAAGTCGACGATGACTAAAAAGATTGCTCAGGCTGCACTTAATAAAGGTTACGATGTTGAATTTTATCACTGTGCCTTTGAC
>JAOAEI010000104.1:0-396 GCA_026416875.1 Caloramator sp. | reverse complement strand
CCCTCAAGCATTGACATGATAATAATTAGAGAATTAGATTTTGCACTTCTTGATGGAACAGCACCCCATGTTTTTGATCCTGAAGCTAATGATAAGGTTGTTGATATGTTTGCTTGTATTGATACGAATATCGTCCATGAGGATGAGGACCCAATAAAAACTATTGAAAGGGAATATGCGGAGGAGATAAATAAGGCTACAAAGATTTACATTAATATCAAACAGCTTCATGATGAACTAGAAAAATATTATGTCAATGCAATGGATTTTAATAATGTTAATGCATTAAGGATAAGAATAACAAAGACATTGATAGAAATGTATAATACAATGAGCTCTAAAGGAGTTTGATCCTTTAGAGCTCATTTTCTTAAAATCCGGCAGCCTTTCTAATCA
>JAOAEI010000103.1:4635-5014 GCA_026416875.1 Caloramator sp. | reverse complement strand
CTCTTATCCCTTGGGTTTTCAAAGATTTTTTCCGTTGTATCATATTCTATAACCTCACCGTTTAAGAAAAATGCTGTCCAATCTGATATTCTTGCCGCCTGCTGCATAGAGTGGGTTACTATAATTATAGTATAATTCTTTTTTAATTCAAGTAAAAGCTCTTCTATCTTTAAAGTTGAAATAGGGTCAAGGGCTGATGTAGGCTCATCCATAAGAACAACCTCAGGCTGCATTGCAATTGCCCTTGCAATACAAAGTCTCTGCTGCTGACCTCCAGAAAGTTCTAAAGCTGATTTATATATTTTATCCTTAACCTCATCATAAAGGGCAACTGCCTTTAATGTGCTCTCTACAACCTCGTCTAAAACTTCTTTTTTAT
>JAOAEI010000103.1:0-4625 GCA_026416875.1 Caloramator sp. | reverse complement strand
TTCATATATTGTCTTTGGAAATGGATTTGGCTTTTGAAAAACCATACCTATTCTTCTTCTTAGTTCAACAGGATCTATATCTCCTGAATATATGTCCTGACCTTGAAATAAAATTTTCCCTTCAACTTTTGTATTTTCAATAAAGTCGTTCATTCTATTTAATGTTCTTAAAAATGTGGATTTTCCACAACCTGATGGTCCTATAAATGCAGTTATATTGTTTTTAAATATTTCCATATTAATATCTTTTAATGCTAGAAAATTGCCATAATAAAAATTTAAGTTTTCTACTTTAATTACACTATCCATAGTATCCTCCTTTAGTCCTTCATTCTAATTTGATACTTATTTCTTAAAATTATTGCAATGGAATTTATACCAAGAAGTATAACAAGAAGAACTATAATTCCTGCTGCTGCAACATTTTGAAATTCCTTTTTAGGCATGCTTGACCAGTTGAATATTTGTATAGGCAATACTGTAAACTGATCAAAGGGAGTTTTAGGAACAAAAGAAACATAAGCAAGGGCTCCTACAACAATTAATGGTGCAGCTTCACCTAAAGCTCTTGATATTCCAAGGATCGTTCCTGTTAAAATTCCTGGAAGGGCATATGGTATTGTTACCCCAGTTATCGTCTGCCATTTTGTTGTTCCAAGGGCGTATGAAGCTTGTTTCAAGGATTCTGGGACGCTCCTTAATGCCTCTTGTGAAGAAATAATAATCGTTGGAAGAATTAAAAGGGACATAGTAAGGGCACCAGATAATATGCTTCTTCCAAGCCCAAGCATTCTAACAAAAACAGCAAGTCCAAGCATACCATATATAATAGCTGGAACACCAGCTAAATTGGCAATATTTAATTTAATAAACTCGGTTAATTTAGTATCTTTAGCATATTCCTCCAAATACAATGCTGTTCCTATTCCAACCGGGAATGAAATAAGGGCAGTTAAAATAATAAGCCATAAACTTCCTAAAAGGGCAGGATAAATACCTGCTTTTTTGGGGAATCTAGATGGAAAGTTAGTTATAAAATCAACAGATAGCCATTTTAATCCCTTTGACAATATACTAAATAGAAGAACACTTAAAATAAATATACCAAACAAAGTGCATAAAAATATTAAGGCATGAAATATCTTATTTTTAATCTTTCTCCTTTTGGTAATATCCTGTTCCTTCATCAATATGCCCTCCTATATCTTCTCATAACATACCTCGAAATCAAATTTAAAGTAAAGGTTATTAAAAACAACAAGCTACCTACAGCAAACAAAGTTCTATAGCCAATGGAACCATATGGGACATCTCCCATGCTTATCTGAACAATATATCCCGTCATGGTTTGTATGCTCTCAAGAGGATTTAAAGTCAATTTTGGGGTTGAACCCGCCGCCATAGCAACTATCATTGTTTCACCAACCGCCCTCGAAATGGCAAGAATAAATGAGGCAACGATAGTAGGGAAGGCAGTTGGAACTACTATGTCCTTTGAAACTTCATATCTTGTTGCACCAAGGGCATAAGCACCAAGCCTTAGTGAATCAGGAACCGCCATCATGGCATCCTCACTTAATGACGAAACTAAAGGAACAGTCATTATTCCTACAGCAATTCCTGCACTCAATGCATTATAAACGCTTGTTTCTGGGAAAATTGTCTTAATTATTGGGGTTATGGCCGTTAATGCAAAATATCCATAAACAATAGATGGAATTCCTGCAAGTATCTCTAGGGTCGGTTTTAATATTTTTCTTACCTTTTTAGGTGCATATTCGCTTAAATAAATAGCACTACCAAGTCCTATTGGAATAGAAATTATACTAGAAATAATAACGATTAAAAAAGTTCCTGCAACAAGAGGTAAAACACCAAATTTAGGAGGTTCAAAAAGTGGGGTCCATTCCCTACCTGTTAAAAACTCAACTATAGAAACCCTTCTAAAAAACAAGAATGTTTCCTCAAAAAGAGAAAAAATAATCCCAACGGTAGTAAAGATAGAGATAAATCCCAAAACCGTTAGTAACTTTTTTATTATTTCTTCATTTTTCTTAATTCTTTCTTTGCTCTCAAATACTATTTTTTTCATCCTGCTCCCCCTTCTTAAAATGGGCATAGGCACCCATTAAAGGTGCCTTAAATTATTTTATTTTGTTCAACTGTTCTTGATACTTTGCATCCTCTAATGGAACGTATCCTACTTGTTCTACTAGATCCTTAGCCTTTTCAAGATAGAATTTTACAAACGCCTTTAGCTCAGGTCTTTCTAGCGACTTTGTATTAACGTATATGAATAATGGTCTTGATAGTGGCTTGTAGCTTCCATTTCTTATATTTTCAGTTGTTGGCTCTACACCATTTATCTTTAGCGCCTTTAAATTATCCTTATTTTCTTCATAGTATGAATGTCCAAAGAATCCCATAGCATACTTATCACCAGCAACACCTTGAACTAAAACGTTATCATCTTCACTTGCTGTATAGTCTGTTCTTATTCTCTTTTCTTCACCGTTGATCTCTGCTGTAAAGTAATCAAAAGTTCCTGAATCTGTTCCTGGTCCATATAGCTTTATCTTTTCCTTTGGCCATTCAGGTCTTACATCGCTCCAGTAAACCACCTTTGAATCCTTATCCCAAATCATCTTTAACTCTTCTGTTGTTATATCATCAACCCAGTTATTATCCTTATTTACAACTACAGCAATTCCATCATAAGCAACTTCAAGTTCCATCATTTCAATTCCATTAGCCTTTGCCTTTTCTAGTTCTTCATCTTTAACCTTTCTTGAAGCATCGTTTATATCAGTTTCTCCAACAACAAACTTTTTAAATCCTCCGCCTGTTCCTGAAATTCCAACAGTAATGTTAACATCCGGATTTTCCTTATTAAATTCTTCTGCAACCGCCTGAGTTATAGGATAAACTGTGCTTGAACCGTCGATCTTTATAGTTCCAGCTAGTTTTTCTTGTTTTGCACAAGCTGAAAATGATAATGCAGTCACAGCTATTAATAAAGCTGATAATATTCTTTTCATAAAATTATCCCCTTTCCTTTTGCTTTTGCAGTTTAATTTTACAACTTAGAATTGTTAAAAACTATCAAGTTTATGTTAAATCTATGTTAATTAAGCCTTCATATTTTTATTTTGTTAAAAAAATTCGATTTTAATTCCACTTTTATTAACTAATTTACAATTTAATTTGCATTCGATTTTAATTTTACTAAGTATGTTAGCAGCCATGTGAGGAGTTTTTAATTCTTTAGCATCGCATATTAATCCTGCGATACACAGTGAAATCAAATTAAATTTTTGAAGCTCACCCTGCCTGTTTTGAGATATAACATAACCTTTATTAATATCTTCTAGAGTATAAAATCCTTTTATTTGTTCATCAAATTCTTCTGCTATTGCTATACATATCTTTTTTATAAACTCATGATCATCCTCTTCAATTATGGCAATATAATCATCTCCTCCTATATGACCTAAAAAGTAATTATCCTTTAAATACAAACTAAGAAAATTCATTATTATGTTGGAAGTTAATTTAATAATCCTATCCCCGTTTTCAAAACCATAAGTGTCGTTATAGGCTTTGAAATTGTTTATATCAAAATATAATATGGATACCTTTTTACCCTTTGCTATAACATCTGACAAGGTATTCTCAATCAAGATATTGCCTGGAAGTCCCGTAAGTGGATTTGTATGCCTTGCATAGTTAAGTTCAAGATCCATAGTGCATTCTAATAATCTTCTTATACTAACAACACCATAGTATTCTTCATTCTTTTTTACTACAACATAATCGTATAGCTTGTCCTCATGGCGTGACATAGCAAGATGTGTCACTTCTGCAATAGGCACATTATAATCGACTATCAATGGATTTCTATCCATTATGTGTTCAACGCTTTTGTTTAAATATAAAGCGTTGCCGTATATTGAAGATAATAGCGTGTTTATCCTATTTTTCATTACAAGACCTATTGGAATATTATTTTGGACTACAACAAGACCATGGCATAAGGAATTATTAAACATCTCTTTAACTTTAAGACATTTAACATCCTTAGTAATAGGTTCATCAAACCTTGCAATCTTACCGATTGGAAATGTCTTTGAGGTGTAAAAAATATTCTTATTTTTTTCAGTTATCTGCTGCCTTATAAATTCTTTTATTTCTAATGGGATATCTTGAATCATCTCAGATGGCCTTGATATTAAATATCCTTGAACATATTCAATACCTAAATTGATTAGAGTTATAAGTTCATCCTTTGTTTCAACACCCTCTGCTATAAGCTTCATATTTGTTAATTTGCACAAATTAGCAAAGTTTCTACATACAGCCTGCTTAAAACTATCCTTATCTATGTCCCTGATAAGGTCCATATCAAGCTTTAAAAACTGAGGTTTCGTTTCTGTTATTAGCTTTATTCCAGAATATCCAGCTCCTGTATCATCGATTGCAATCTTATATCCCTGTTTTACGTAATGGTCTAAAACCTCCCTAAAGGATTTATAATCATCTATTGCTGTTCTTTCGGTTATTTCAAATATAATCATATTAGAATCTATATTATAATTTTTTAAATAATCTCTTGTAAAACCGTTTTT
>JAOAEI010000102.1 GCA_026416875.1 Caloramator sp. | reverse complement strand
CCGCCGTATACCAGGCCGGTATGTGCGGTGGTGTGAGAGGACGCTGAATAAAATAATTATTCAGCTCCTACTCGATTAAAATAGAAAGCCTTTTCTAAAGGGGGATTATTATGAGCAGCACAGTAAAAGAAATCAACTACAAAAGCTATGGAAGATGTGTTGAAATTTCAAATGAAAAATGCGATCTTTTAGTAACATTAGATGTTGGACCAAGAATTATAAGGTTTGGTTTTAAGGGAAGGGAGAATTTATTTTGTGAAAATACAGATTTTAAAGTAAAATCTGGAGAAGAATATTGGTATATATATGGAGGACATAGACTCTGGCATGCACCTGAGGCAAATCCAAGAACCTATTATCCAGATAATTATCCTGTCCATTACGAGAAAATAGAAGGTGGAATTAAGGTTTCAGTTTATGAAAAATGGAGACAAGTCATTAAAGAGATGGATATAAATTTAGATGAAAAGGAAAGTAGGGTAAAGGTCATCCATAGGATTATAAATAAAAATGCTTGGGATATTGAACTTTCAGTTTGGGCCCTTACTGTTATGGACAAGGGAGGAGTTGAGATAATTCCTGTTAATACTAAGGATACAGAACTTCTGCCAAACATGAACATTGCAATATGGCCCTATACAAGGCTGAATGACAAAAGGGTTACATGGGGAGAAAAATATATAACAATAAGGCAGGATGAAAATGCTAGGGTGCCCTTTAAAATAGGATTAAATAACCAAGCTGGCTGGGCCGCATATATAAACCATGGGGTAACCTTTATAAAAAGATACAAGCATATAGAAGGAGAAGCTTATCCTGATTTTGGAGTATCCTACGAGACATATACAAATAACTTCATGCTGGAGATGGAAACTTTATCGCCTTTAAAAAGGATAAAACCCGATGAATATATAGAACATGTTGAAGAGTGGGAAATTTTTGATGGTGAATTATACAGCATAATTGACAAATGATAAAAGGTTGATTTATAATGGTAATAGAAAACGTTTTCTAAAAGTGATTATAAAGCATAAACAGTTAATGATGGGTATTTTCAACATTAAGAGGGCTTACTAAAATATTGAAAATTTACTTGAATACATAAGTTAAGCTTTTGAAGGAGTTGTTTTATTTCTAAATCAGATATTTTGTTAGGAGGGGTAGGATGTCGGAGCTAAGGTGGAATCCACTTTTAAAAACCTGGACAATGGTTGCTTCTAATAGACAAGCACGCCCCAATATGCCAAAGGATTGGTGCCCTTTTTGTCCGGGGTCAGGCAGGGTTCCTGAGCATTATGATGTTTTAAAATACGATAACGATTTTCCAGCACTAAAGCTTAATCCGGATAAACCTGATGTCCAGGGTTCTGATCTTTATAAAGTTGCTGAAAACTATGGAAAATGTGAGGTAATCCTTTATTCTCCTGAACATACAAAGACGCTTCCAGAGCTTTCCGTGGAGCATATATATAAGCTTGTAAATCTCTGGACCGAAAGGTTTAGGGAGCTTTCTAAGGATGAAAAGATTAAGTATATCTTTGAGTTTGAAAACAGAGGGGAAGAGGTAGGAGTAACTATGCCCCATCCCCACGGACAGCTTTATGCATACCCCTTTGTTCCGCTAAAGCTAAAGGTGGAACTTGATAGTTGCAAAGAATATTATGAAGAAAAAGGAAAATGTATGATATGTCAGATGAACGAAGAAGAAACTGCCTTTAAAGAAAGGGTTATTTACGAGAATGACAGTTTTATAGCCTATATTCCCTTTTTTACGGATTACCCTTACGGCGTTTTCATTGTAAGCAAAGCCCATAAAGGAAACTTTACAGAGTTTACAGAGAGAGAAAAATGGGACCTTGCAGAGATATTAAAAAATGTTACAGGTGCCTTTGATGCTTTATTTGACAGATTGTTTCCTTATATGATGTGCATTCATCAAACTCCTGTTAATTCGGAGGAATACAAGGACTCAGAAAAGTATTATCACTTTCACATAGAGTTTTATCCTCCCCTTAGGGATAAGGATAAATTAAAGTTTTATGCATCATCGGAAATGGGAGCATGGGCAGCAGCAAACACTATGGCTGTTGAGGAGTCAGCAGAAAATTTAAGGAAGGCCTTAGAAAAATTCATCGGCAGCAAAAAGGAGTGAGTTTCTTGGATAAGTCTCTTTTAAAGGTAGGATATGAGAAAAATTTTGGGGCAAGGGATGATATTGAATATTTTTTCTCTCCAGGAAGGGTTAATTTAATTGGAGAGCATATAGACTATAACGGAGGATTGGTTTTCCCCTGTGCCCTCTCCATTGGAATATATGCAGCTGTAGGATATAGGCAGGATGAAAAAGTAAGGTTAGTTTCAAAAAATATGGATAACAGAGTAGAATTTAGTTTAAATGATATTCAATATAAAGAAGATGATGGCTGGGGAAACTATGCAAAGGGAGTAATAAAATATATTCAAGAGGAAGGATATAACCTAAAAGGTGCTGATATATACTTAGAATCCACTTTGCCGGATGGCGCTGGTCTCTCAAGCTCCGCAGCATTGGAGGTCCTAATAGGCTATATAATGCTCTATCCTATATTGGGTGAAAAAATAGATCGAATTTGGCTAGCCCTCCTTTGTCAAAGGGCAGAGAATGAATTTATAGGTGTTAATTGTGGAATAATGGATCAGTTTTCAGTAGCGATGGGGAAAAAGGATAATGCTATACTTCTTAACTGCAACACGTTAGAGTATGAATATGTTCCTATTGATTTAAAAGATTATAAATTGGTTATAATGAATACCAACAAAAAAAGGGAATTATCTGAGTCAAAATACAATGAAAGAAGGGCAGAATGTGAAAGGGCTTTAGAATATATAAATAATTATAGGAAAATAGAAAACCTTTGCCAGGCTAGTTTAGAAGACTTAGAAATTTTAAAAGAAGACGCATTAAAAAGAAGAACAAGGCATGTTATTACGGAAAATCAAAGAGTCAAGGAAGCTGTTGAACTTTTAAAAAACGGCGATATTAAAGGATTTGGTAAGCTTTTAATAAAATCCCATGAATCGTTAAAAAATGATTATGAGGTTACTGGCTTTCATTTGGATGCAATAGTTGAGGAGGCTTTAAAATTTGAAGGCTGTATAGGTGCAAGAATGACAGGTGCAGGTTTTGGAGGTTGTGCTCTTGCAATTGTGGAAAGCGATAGGTTGAAGGAGTTTGTATCATATGTTGAGGAGCAATATTATTTGAAAACAAACCTAAAGCCTGAATTTTATACCTGTTCAATAGAGGATGGTGTAAAATAATCCAGTTAAAATTTCTTAAAAATTAAAAAAATTCTTGAAAAAAAATATTAAATATTTTAATATTATATTAGAAAAGGTTTTCTAAAAAACGTTTTCTAAAAATTTTATTCAGGGGGGGTACCATGAAAAGAAAAATTTTATCATTCCTACTTATTTTAATTTTTGCTTTATCTATCTTATCAGGATGTAAAAAGACAGAGCCAACATCAAATCAGCCAACTGAAAAGTCTGGCAAAATTACCATTTGGGCATGGGATCCAAACTTTAACATTGCAATAATGAATGAAGCAAAGGAAAGATATACAAAGGAAAATCCAAAGGTTGAAGTTGAAATTGTCGATATGGCAAAAGCGGATCTTGAACAAAAACTTCATACAATGCTTGCTTCAGGTGTTAAAGAAGGCTTACCAGACATTGTTTTAATTGAAGATTATAATGCCCAAAAGTATTTAAGGTCATATCCTGGAGCTTTTGCAGATCTTACAGGAAAGATAGACCACAGCAAATTTGCTAACTATAAGGTTAACCTAATGACGGTTGATGGAAAGATTTATGGGGTTCCATTTGATTCAGGTGCTACAGGATTTTTCTATAGAAAGGATATATTAGAAGAAGCCGGATACAAACCTGAGGACCTTAACAATATTACTTGGGATAAATTCATCGAAATAGGAAAGAATGTAAAGAAAAAGACAGGAAAAGCAATGCTTGGTTTTGGACTTGATGATGGCGGACTCATGAGGGTTATGCTACAATCAGCAGGACAATGGTATTTTGACAAGGATGGAAATGTTAATCTTGTAAACAATGAAGCCTTAAAGGAAGCTGTGAAAACATATAAAGCTATTGTAGATTCAGGAATTATTAAAAAGACAAGCGGATGGAATGAATGGGTAGCAGCATTTAATAAGGGAGATACAGCATCAGTTGTAACAGGAGTTTGGATAATAGGTTCAATAAAGGCAGAAGCTAGCCAATCTGGAAAGTGGGCAGTTGCACCAACTCCAAGGTTAAATATATCAGGTTCTAAAAATGCATCAAATCTTGGAGGTTCAAGCTGGTATGTGCTTGAAAATTCTAAGAACAAAGAAGTTGCTATTGACTTTTTAAACAAGATATATGCTGGAGATGTTGATTTTTATCAAAAGATTCTTGTAGAAAGAGGAGCGGTTGGGTCATATATACCTGCACAAACTGGAGATGCATATTCTAAGGAAGATCCATTCTTTGGAGGTCAAAAGGTATTCTCAGATTTTTCAAAATGGATGCAGGAAATTCCACCAGTAGATTATGGCCTTTACACCTATGAAGCTGACGCTGCTATAATGGCTACAATGCCTGATGTTTATGCTGGAAAAATTTCAGTTGAAGATGCGCTAAAGAAAGCGGAAGAACAGTTGAAAAATCAAATAGGTAAATAATACCTTAAAAAGAGGAATAATACCTTTTAAGTATTATTCCTCTTTTTAAAAGGAGGACAGAAAATGGAGATTAGAAAGAATAAATTATCCTTTGAAAAAAGCTTAAATATCTATGGTTGGATATTTATATCTATCGCAGTAATTTTATTGATTCTTTTTTTATTTTATCCTATAGTTTACTCTTTATATTTATCTACGATGTCTTCAAAGGGAATGGTGCAAACCTTTGTTGGATTAAATAATTATATCAAAATATTTAAGGACGAAATGTTTATAAAGGCCTTAAAGAATAATTTTATATTTTTATTTGTCCAGGTCCCTATAATGCTTTTGCTAGCCCTTATTTTGGCTTCTATTTTAAAT
>JAOAEI010000101.1 GCA_026416875.1 Caloramator sp. | reverse complement strand
GGATACAGCAATCCAGAATACGATAAGAGAATTGAAGCTGCAAAGAAGGAATTTGATCCAGCAAAGAGAATGCAGCTTTTACATGAAGCAGAAGATATACTTATGGAAGATATGCCACTTATTCCAATTTATTACTACACTAATGTCGTATGTATAAAGGATTATGTAAAGGATGTTCATAAGTCAGCTCTTGGATTCGTATACTTTGATTATGGATATATTGAAAAGAAATAATAAAAATAAACCCGCTACTTTGCGGGTTTATTTTTTTCAGGAGGGGTTTTTCTAGGCGTGTAATAAGCACACTGGGTTTCTTGGTTCAAAACGCTTTGGGTTATGCTTATGTGATCAAGGCTGCATTTTCCATCAACTTCATAAATGCAGTTAGCTGAGCAGTTGATGTTGGTCATCCTCTTCCCTCCCGATATTAGTATCTCCAAAATCATCAAAATTAATGAATATTGAGCTTGCATAGATTGAGAATTGATTGTCTACTTTTTTTGAAACTTCAGATAGAGGAATTAAATTATTGCTTATATTAATTGATTTTAAAAATACTGGAGCTAAATTGACTTCGCTGAATAAAGGAATGTTTTCGCTTATTTCTATATCAAAACCGTTAATATTTGTCTTTCTTTCAACTGTTGATTGAACAAGTTTTTCAATGGTGTTACTGATGAAGGAATCTACTATCTCCAACAATCTATCATCCTTTTTGATTGAATAATAGGTGTAAAGGCATTTTATAACTTCTGCTGCATCCCTTGTAGAATATTTTACTTCATCTTCTATAGCAAATATCCCTAAAGTTGTGTTAAAGGTTTCAAGAAGCATGTTTAAAATTTTTTCGCCGGATACTAAAAATTTTTCTATTTTAGTTATTAGATATCCTTCTAAAAGGCCAGATGCTGCTCTAAAGTGGGTAATCATTGAAGCAGGAAGAAAATTGATTGGAGATTTTTCAATCTCACCGCTTATTTTTATTCTTGATTCAATTTCCGCACAACCTAAGGCAATAAGTTCACAAATTGAGGCTAACATTTCTTCATCTTTTATATATTTTGAAGCTCTGTATAGCGATGATATTATTAAAGAAAGATTTCTAGTTGTAATTTCAAGGGCTATGTTGAAGTTTTCATAAATGAATTTAAAGATTTTTTCTCCTTCTAATTTATAAATCTTTTCCTTTTCAGAGTTTTCCTTTAGTGTATCTTTATATGCCATAATGGCTTCAAATACTAATACTTGATCTAAAAAATCAAATTCCTTTGAGTTTTGTTTTAGTTTTAAATTATCTCCAATAAATTTTGTTTTATCCTCTGCATGGACAAAAAGACCATCTTTATTTCTAAGATAAGCAGTTAAAAAGTCTATAAAGTTTTTAACCTGGCGCCTTATTATAAAATCTTTTGCTTCAGTTATGGAATTTTGCCTTAATAGACTTATCATAGAAGTAATTGCAAACACTTGGGAACTTACAGTAATTTCTTTTTTGAAGGAATTAAAATCCCAAACATATTTTCCGGGATTTACAATTGAAGAGGGGGCTTCAGAAAAACTTGCCTTTGCCTCCCTATACAAACAATACAAAGGCATGAGATTTTCTATAAACTCCTTATCCTCATCGCAAGAAATTTCACTTATATGTTTTCTGTCCTTTTCGCTGAAAAAATAAGGGATCCCACATCCTGAATAAAATAGTGTCCAAATAATATTATTTAGAGCATAGTATTTCAGTTTAGCTAAGGCTAAGAATTTATCCACCTCGATCACCGACAAATAAAGTTCTATTATTATAATATGATGATTGGACAAGTTATGTTACAAAGGCATTTAATTTTTTCTTACAAAATAATATAATATATTTGGAATGGAGGTTAGACTATGGAAGTAGGTAAACTGCCAAACGAAATATTAAGAGAAAAAATTTTAAGAAAAATAAGAAAAATAAACGATGATGTAATAGTAATGCCATCAATTGGTGAGGATTGTGCTGCTATTAAATTCAACGATGAATTCTGTGTTGTGACGACGGATCCAGTTACGGCTGCAACTAAGGATATAGGAAAGATAGGTGTTATTATTAACAGCAATGATATTGCGTCCTCAGGGGTAAGGCCAATAGGTATAACAGTAACTTTACTTGCACCGCCTAATTCAAAAATAGAAGAGATTGAAAATATAATGGACGATATAATTAAGACCTGTGAAGGTTTAAATATAGATATATTAGGAGGACATACAGAGATAACAGATGCTGTTAATAGATATGTTTTATCAATAACAGCGATAGGAAAGGGGAAAAATATTGTTAAAACCGGTGGTGCAGAGGTTGGAGATGACCTTATAATGACAGGTTATGCTGGGCTTGAGGGAACCTTTATTTTAGCAAATGAGCTGTATGATAAACTTATCTATAAAGTTGATAAAGATATACTAGACCAAGTAAAAAAGATGCAGCCGTCCATCAGCGTTTTAGAGGTTGGGCTTATTGCGGGTAATTTTGGAGCTAATTCGATGCACGATGCAACTGAAGGAGGAATTTTAGGTGCAATTTGGGAGGTTGCAACATCAAGTGGAAAGGGAGTATATGTATATAAAGAAAAAATTTCAATGCTCAATGAAACGCAATTAATATGCAGCGCTTTAGGTTTAGATCCATATAGACTTATTTCAAGTGGTGCTATGTTAATTACAACTCCTAAGGGTGAAGAACTTTTAAATATATTTAAAGAAAAAGGAATACATGCATCTATTATTGGAAAAATAACAGAAAAGGATATTATATTAAATGATGGTGGGACTGAAGTAGAAATAAAAGAACCATCGTCTGATGAAATATATAAAGCTTTTAAGGAGGATTAAAATGAGGGTTGACGGACGAGATAACTTAGAGCTTAGACCAATTAAGATTACAAGAAATTACATAAAACATGCAGAAGGTTCTGTTTTGGTTGAATTTGGTGATACTAAAGTAATCTGCACAGCATCCATCGATGACAAGGTTCCGCAATTTCTAAAAGGAACGGGACAGGGATGGATAACCTGTGAGTATGGGATGCTTCCAAGGTCAACTATGGAAAGAAAGCCAAGGGAGGCTGCAAAAGGAAAGATAGATGGAAGAACAGCAGAAATTCAAAGGCTTATAGGAAGGGCCTTAAGGTCAGTAGTTGACCTTGATAAGATTGGAGAAAGAACAATATGGATAGATTGCGATGTTATTCAGGCAGATGGAGGAACAAGAACAGCATCAATTACAGGTGCCTTCATTGCCCTTGTAGATGCCGTAAACAAGCTTGATGAGGTCGAAAAGCTAGCTGTCTATCCCATTAGAAATTATGTGGCAGCTGTAAGCGTTGGGATAGTTGATGAAGAAATTTTGCTTGATCTTTGCTATGAGGAGGATTCGAGGGCAAAGGTTGACATGAATGTAGTCATGACTGATAAGGGAGATTTTGTAGAAATTCAAGGAACAGGAGAGGAGTCGCCCTTTAATAGAAAAGAGCTAGAAATGATGCTCAAAGCTGCAGAAACGGGAATAGAAAAACTTATTGAAATTCAAAAAAGAGAGTTAGGCGATGCTGCAAACAGAATCGGGGAGGAGATTAACATTGAAGTTTCAGAAGATAATACTAGCCAGCAACAACAAGCATAAGGTTGAAGAGATAAAAACTATTTTAGGTAAATATGGAATCGAAGTTTTTTCTTTAAAAGAGGCAGGGATAGAGGTAGAGGTTGAAGAGGATGGAACTACCTTTGAGGAGAATGCCCTTAAAAAGGCAACTGAAATATGCAAGATAACGAAAATGCCTTGTATTGCTGATGATTCAGGGCTTGAAGTATTTGCTTTAAATGGAGCCCCGGGAGTTTATTCAGCAAGGTTTGCTGGAGAACATGGAAACTATAAAAAGAACAATCAAAAACTTTTAGAGCTTTTAAAGGATGTTCCATATGATAAAAGGGATGCAAGATTTGTTACTGTAATTGCCTTTGTTACCTATGATGGAGATAAAATTTTAGCAAGAGGAGAAGTTTTTGGGAAAATAGCTTTTGAGGAAAAGGGAGAAAATGGATTCGGTTATGATCCATTGTTTATATATCCTGAGCTTAACAAGACATTTGCAGAGCTAAGTCCAGAAGAAAAAAATAGAATCAGCCATAGAAGAAGGGCTCTAGATAACTTTGTTAGGCTATTCGAAGAAAAGTATAATCTATAGGGGGAAGGGAAGTGAGGGTTGGAATTGTAAGCGATACCCATAAAAACCTATATATGCTTGATAAGGCAATTAAAAATATGGGTGAGATTGATCTTTTAATTCATCTTGGGGACTGCGTAGAGGATGTCAAAAAAATAGGTGAAAAATATAATAATATTGAAGTAATTTATGTGGCTGGAAACAATGACTGGTCATATAAGGAAACGGAAAAGATAATCTCTATAAAGGGAAATAAAATATTACTAACCCACGGCCACAGATACAACGTTTATTTTGGCCTAGAAAGGCTATATTTTAGAGCGCTAGAGGCAGAGGCAAATATAGTCTTATACGGTCATACCCATGTTCAAAATATAGAATGGGTAAATAACATATTGTTTATTAATCCAGGCAGCACAACACTGCCTAGAGATAAAAGTCCAGGGTGCATTAAGCTTGTATTCGATGAAAAGGGCGATTTTGAAGCCTTTACATATAAATTTGAGTATTAACTAAAAAAATTTAAAAAAATGTATTGACACATATCACATTCTATTGTATACTCTATTATGTCGTCAGGCGGACGACGCCGACGACGAAAAGTCGGGGTGTGGCGCAGATGGGAGCGCGCGTGGTTTGGGACCATGAGGTCGCAGGTTCAATCCCTGTCACCCCGACCAAGATTAAAAAAGTGCTTGACAAAATGATTAAATATGATATAATAAAACATGTCGATTGTGCGGGTGTAGCTCAATGGTAGAGCACCGGCCTTCCAAGCCGGTTACGTGGGTTCGATTCCCATCACCCGCTCCAGATAAGCGCCTTTAGCTCAGTTGGATAGAGCAACGGCCTTCTAAGCCGTGTGTCGGGAGTTCGAATCTCTCAAGGCGCACCATTATGGTGGATATCTGTCTCT
>JAOAEI010000100.1 GCA_026416875.1 Caloramator sp. | reverse complement strand
CAACAGGATATGGAAGAAACAACGTGGATATTGAAAGCTTTAGGATAATAAACGAACTTAAGGCCCATGCCTACGGTGCTATATATCAAACAGAATTAAAGGATTTTATTTTACTTGATGTTGGAGGACAGGACGTTAAGGTTATAAAGGTTGAAAAGGGCATTTTAACTGACCTTGAGCTTAACGATAAATGTGCAGCCTCCTGTGGAAGATACCTTGAAAACATGGCAAAAATACTTGAAACTGACCTTGAGGATTTATCGAGATATTTTGAAGACCCTGTGGAATTAAACTCAACATGTGCAGTTTTTTCTGAATCTGAACTTATTGGTAAAATTGCAGAAGGGTATTCCTTTGAAAGTCTCTGTGCAGGGGTAAACTATTCCTTATACAATAGGCTAAGACCCCTTCTTTCAAAGTTTAAAGGAAGGATGCTGCTTCTTTCTGGAGGGGTTGCAAAAAATAGGGCTTTAATAGAGTATCTAAAGAAGGAGTTTGATGAGGTAAAGGTTTTGGATGAACCTGAGTTTAACGGAGCTATAGGATGCTGCTATTTTGGAAGTTTAAAGGGATAAGGAGGATTTTTATGGAAAAGGCATTGGTTTTAGCAAGCGGAGGGCTTGACAGCACAGTTTTGCTTGCAAAGGTTGTAAAGGAATATGGAAGTAAAAACGTAACTGCCCTTAACATATTTTACGGGCAAAAACACAAAAAAGAGGCTGAATTTGCAAAGTATCAGGCTGAAAAATATGGAGTAAACTACATTACAGCAGATTTATCAAGCGTTTTTAAGTTTTCCAATGACTGCCCCCTCCTTGAGGGAAGTGACAAGGAAATTCCGGAAAAATCCTATGCAGAACAGTTAAAGGAGATGGGGGGACAAGGAACGGTTTCAACCTACGTTCCCTTTAGAAATGGACTATTTTTATCCTATGCTGCAGCGATAGCACTTCAAGTTGGAGCCTCTAAAATTTTCTACGGTGCCCACTCCGACGATGCGGCAGGAAGCGCATACCCTGACTGTTCAGGAAAGTTTATAGAAAGCATGGCAAGGGCTGTATATGAAGGAACAGGCGGTGCAGTATCCCTTGAGGCACCTTTTTGGAATCTAACAAAGAAGGATATCGTAAAGATTGGGCTTGATTTAGGTGTTGACTTTGCCCATACATGGAGCTGCTATAAGGGACAAGAGGAGCCCTGTAGAAAATGTGCAACATGCATAGACAGGGAAAGGGCCTTTGAGCTTAACGGAACTCAAGATCCCCTTGTTAGGAGGTAATAAGCTTGAAAATAACTGTAACAAAGGAATTTACCTTCGATTGTGCCCATATGCTCTCTAATCATGAAGGTCCTTGCTCTAATCTACATGGACACACATATAAACTTGAAGTTACAGCCTCATCGGAGCTTATTAAGGAAGGTTCATCCCAAGGGATGGTTGTGGATTTTGGGGATTTAAAAAAGATTGTAAAGGAGCTTATTGTGGATAAGTTTGACCATTCCTTTATATTTTGGGAAGGTGGCTCTGAGGCGGAAAGGGCTATCGCAAGGGTTGTAGAAGACTATGGGAAGAGGATAGTAAAGTTTAAGGAAAGACCTACGGCAGAGAATATGGCATTTTTTATAATAAAAACTTTAAACGAATACCTAAAGGATAGCCCAGTTAGAATAGTTAAAGTAAGGCTTTATGAAACTCCAACTTCCTTTGCGGAGGTGGAGGATGATGTATAGGGTTGCTGAGATTTTTCATTCTATTCAAGGGGAGGGTTCATTTTTAGGCTGCCCTGCAACCTTTATAAGGCTGTCAGGCTGCAATTTAAACTGTCCCTGGTGCGACACCGACCATTCTGAAAAGGAATTTTTAACTGCAAAGGAGATAGCCGATAGGGTAGAATATGAAAAGGTCATTATAACAGGAGGAGAGCCTACTATTTACGACTTAGAGCCCCTTTTATTTGAGCTTAAAAAAAGAGGAAGGGTAACGATGCTTGAAACAAACGGGACAAACCCTACGGATAATATAAGGCATCTACTTGACTGGATAGTGTGTTCACCAAAGCCTGAGACTAATTGGACTATGAATGAAAGGTGCCTATTTGACGAGTTAAAATATGTAGTAGACGGAAGCTTTAATCCTAAAATTCATATCCCAAGGGAGATAAAGGAAAAGTATAAGGATAGGATTTGGCTGCAGCCGGAGAGCAGCTTGCTTTTAATCCGCTCAAAGGAGGCCTTTTCCTTTGCAATGGAGGATCCTTCTTTAAGGGTTGGCCTTCAGCTTCATAAGATAATAGATGTAAGATAGAGGTTGCTAAGGTGCAACCTCTAGTTTTTTATTTATAATTTACTAACTCATGATTTACTAACTCTAAAGTTAGTTACTCTAAAGTTAGTAGTATTTTATCGCATTTGATTAATTTTTCTACTATATTGTAACTATTTTTGATGTTCATAACCAAAAATTTGAGTATAATATCTGTGGGGTGATATTTTGAATAATATGTGGGAAGATTTTATAGTTAGACTGAAAAAATTTATAGATAACCATATCTCTGACAAGGATGATTCAGAGGATTTACTTCAAGAGGTTCTTATAAAGATATATAAAAATTTAGATAGCTTAAAGCAGGATGAAAAAATATATCCTTGGATATACCAAATAGCAAGAAATTCTATGATAGATTATTATAGAAGGAAAAGTAAAATCGAATTAAACTTAGAATTAGAAGATATAAAGGTCTATGATGCGGAAGAACCTTCTAATGGGGATATTGCAATCTGTATAAAGAACATGATAAATAGCCTTCCAGAAAAGTATAAACAGGTTATCATTCTTTCAGAATACGAAAATCTAACGTATAAGGAAATAAGTCGAAGGCTTGGGATATCAGTATCGGGGGTAAAGTCAAGAATTCAAAGGGCTAGAAAACTTTTAAAAAATATGCTTTGTGACTGCTGCAATTTAGAATTTGACAGATTAGGGAATGTAATCGATTTTCAGCATAAAACAAAGGACTGCAAATTTTGCTAAGAATAGGGCTAAATTTGAGTCCTTTTTTCTTTTTTTGCGTCTTTATATATGCAAAGAAAATTAAAAGGAGGATGTTATATGGGTAATAAAGGATGCTGCTCCTGCACTTCAGGGTGCTGCGGTGATACTAATACAAAAGCTAGTAAAAGAAAATTAGTTATCGATTTTCTGTATTTAGATTTAACCTCATGTGACCGCTGTAGGAAAACCGATGATACCTTCGACGAAGCTTTAAACGAAGTCAAAAGGGTTCTAGAAGCTACAGGGGTAGAAGTTGTTGTAAATAAGATAAACATTATAAATGAAGAATTAGCTAAAAAATACAAGTTTGTAAGCTCGCCAACAATAAGAATTAACGGCAGGGATATTCAAATGGATGTAAAGGAGAGTCCATGCAAGGAATGTGGCGACCTTTGCGGTGATGATATTGACTGCCGTGTATGGGTTTATCAAGGAAAGGAATACGATTTTCCACCTAAAGAAATGATAATTGAATCCATTTTAAGGGCTGTATATGGTGGAAGTGAAACTATTGAAGAAAAGGAATATGTAATGCCAGAGAATCTAAAAAGGTTTTTTGAGGGAATGAAAAGAAAGTAGGGTTATCCTAATTGGATAGCTCTTTTCTTAAAAAGTAGTAATATTATACTTTAAATTATTATAATTTGAAGTATAATATTACTAAGAGGTGATTTTATGGGAAAATTTATCGATAGAGAAAGGGAGCTTCGATTTTTAAATAATGAATACAATAAAAATGAATCGTCTTTTGTGGTTGTATATGGAAGAAGAAGGGTAGGTAAAACTTCTTTAATTAAAGAATTTATTAAAGGTAAAAAAGCTATATATTTTTTAGCAACTGAGGAGATAGAAGAGGAGAATATAAACAACTTCAAACTTAGAGTTGCAGATTTTTATAATAATGAACTAATAAGAAGAATAAGCAATTTAAAGTGGGATGAGCTTTTTGATGTAATTATAAATAATTATTCATGGGACGAAAAACTAATCCTCGTTATTGATGAATTTCAATATCTGGGTAAAGTCAATCCAGCCTTTCCTTCAATTTTTCAAAGAATATGGGATGAAAAATTGAAGGATAAAAATATAATGGTTATAATTTGCGGTTCTTTAATAAACATGATGGAATCCCAAGCTTTAAATTATTCTAGCCCATTATATGGAAGAAGAACAGGACAAATAAGATTAAAGCAGATACCATTTGCTTATTACAAAAACTTTTTTGATAGCGATGTTAATTTTATTGAATTTTACTCTGTAACTGGGGGAGTTCCTAAATATATTGAAATATTTAAGCATGAAAGAGATATTTTTGATGGTATAAAAAATTCAATATTAAATAGAGATAGTTTCTTATATGAAGAACCTCTTTTTTTGCTAGAAAGGGAAGTTCAAGAGATAGGAACTTATTTTTCAATAATTAAAACTATAGCAGCTGGCAACCATAAACTTGGCAATATAGCAACAGCTTTAGGAGTTCAGCAAAATAAACTAATAAAATATTTAACTACATTAATAAATCTTGATTTGGTAAAAAGGGAGGTTCCTGTAACGGAAGAAAACCCGGAAAAAAGCAAGAAGGGACTATATTTTATTAATGATAATTTCATAGAGTTTTGGTTTAAATTTGTATATCCCTATAGAAGTTATATTGAATTAGATGAGATCGATTATGTTGTGGAAAAGATAAAAAAGTCTTTTATTGTTAATCATGTAAGTTTTGTGTATGAAGATATATGTAGGGAAAATATTTTTAGTATGGTAATAAATGGAGAGATAGATATAGAAGTTCAAAAGTTAGGTAGATGGTGGAATTCTAAAGAGGAAATAGACATAGTTGGGCTTAACTTTGAAAACAATGATATCTTATTTGGCGAGTGTAAATACCTTAATGTCCCTGTAGATGTAGATGTTTTTCATAGATTAAAAGAAAAAAGCAAGTTGGTTGAATGGAAAAAGAATGAAAGGAATGAGTATTTTATTATATTCAGCAAAAGCGGCTTTACAGATAAGTTATTAAATGTTGCCAAGGAAAATAAAAATCTAATGTTAAAGAAGTTATCTTAATGGCAATATTTTTTAAAAATGTCACCTAAAAATAAT